>NZ_JBKHUP010000039.1:0-65226 GCF_046565525.1 Coleofasciculus sp.
ACCAAAAGTTACACCGTGGACTTATACCAAGGCAGAATTACTTATGGGTAGGTTTGTCTAGGTTTTTAGAAGCGGTACGGTGATAGAAGGTCCCAACCAAGTGGCTTGTAGGTGAGAATGCCCGTTACCATCGTGCCAGGTTTGCTCATGTCCGTAGTCCCGACTGGGTGGAATCAGTTTATTTAACAGTTCCGGTAAATCCCGTTCCAATCCCGGTTCAAACTCGATTGTGCCAATGGCGGCGGTACTACCAATATTAAAGACATGAACCATTCCCGTTTCGATACCAGAGTTTTTGACAATGGTATTGACTTTATCGGTTAAGTCATGCATATCGCCATTCTTGTCGGTGGCAAGTTGAATATAGTCTTGATGAACAGCCATGATGTTGATGGGGATAACTCTTTTCCATTTAAGCAGGAGGGGTGAGGATCGTCATTGGTCATTGGTCATTGGTCATTGGTAAGCCTATGGTTGGTGTAAAAACGGTAAAAGAAAACCCGGAAAACTCAAGACTTAACGGAGTTAGACCATGTTATTAGAACTGAATCGGATCACTGTACCACCAGGACAACGGATATTGCTCTCAAATGTAAGCTGGCAGGAATTTGAGACAATTTTAGAGGATTTAGGCGAGCATCGTGCCGCTAGAGTGGCGTATGACAATGGAACCCTGGAAATCATGACCCCTTTACCTGAAAATGAAAGCGGAAAAGAACTCGTTAGTGATTTACTCAAAGCACTTCTTGAAGAATTAGATATTGAATTTTGCACCTTGGGTTCGACGACATTCAAAAATGAGGTAATGAGTAAGGGAATAGAACCTGATAATTGTTTCTATATTCAAAATGAGGCAGCCATTCGAGAAAAAGACCGCATTGACTTAACTCTAGATCCGCCTCCGGATTTAGCATTAGAGATTGATGTCACGTCTCGCACTCATCCGAGTATCTATGAAGCATTGGGAGTGCATGAATTGTGGCGGTTTGAAAAGGGAGGATTACAAATTAATCTGCTGCGAGATGGCAAGTATAGCCCGTCTAATTTTAGCCCTAATTTTCCTAAATTTTCACTCATTGAAGCAATTCCCAAATATCTTGGTCAATGTCGGCGTTTAGGCAGAAACAAAACCATGAAGGCGTTTCGGGTTTGGGTACAAGAGCAACTGTCGATATTTAATGTTTAAATTCCATTTATACTTTCTGTAGAGACGTAGCACTCTACATCTCTACATAGTTACACCTATTGATTGTCGGTTTGAATCCATAAGGTTAAACGCACAGTATCCATCAGCCATTGTGGCACTCGCCAACTTAAGAGCGATCGCTTAATTAAATCAATGACAACGGCTTCGGTGAGAGTAGAAGCCTCCTCATCCCATAATACCCGCACCACACGCCCCTTACGCACAGGAACCTCAAAGACAAGTTCACCAGAGTATCCCGGTGGTAAAATGATTTGTTGCAGGTGTTTTAGGAGTAGAGCAGCGACAGAGTTTTCTAATCCAGTAACGCTGAGGAGTTGCACTGTGGCAATAGTTTCATCCTGAACCAAGGAAGAATCGGCGGAGGTGATATTAACGTTATCCGTACAGGTAAGTAGTATTTGATCCGAGGTAGAATTACCTGCAAGACTAGAGGATGCTCCATTAGCTGTGATTGAGGGAGAAATGCCAGAATCGCCTCGCGATCGCCTGAATTTGAGTCCCAAAAAACGCAGGGGAGATTGATCAAAAATCCCTTCATAAGATACCCCTTCTGGCATTTCAACGGGTACACAGACACAGATTCCCTTACCTTGCGGATCACTTCGGACTTGTTCACTGACGGCAACAAACGCCGTATAGGGTGCTAAAATCTGATAAGTCAAAGCTGTCTGTATAATTGCCTCAACCTGTTTCTTCTTTTCACAGTGCCACATTTGATTCATCAGATCTTTGATTCGCGCCCGCCCCCACAACTGCGCGATCGCACAATTCCCTTCTGAATCAAATCTCAGGTGAAATTCCTTTTGATAACGCTTACCCCCTGTAGCTGTGCCGGTAATTGTGAGAATACCCGCCTGTTCCTGATTAATCGGAGAAATGCGCCCAAATAAAACTAAGGGTTGCTGGGTAAACAAATCTGGGGGAGTTGTCGGATAGATCATCGCTTCTCCCATTCCTTCCCACTCAACATTTATATTCGTGAGAACTGGATTATTGATGTGGCACAAGAATTCTTCGGTTACCTCCTGAGTTGATTCATCCTGACGCACAATCCGCGATGTTCCTCGCCCTAATTCAGCAATGCGATTTAAAAGAAACCGATTGGGTGAACTGCCAACCCCAAAACTATACAACCGATTTCCCGGTTTGAGATACTGTTGCACTTCTGCCAGAATTTCTGCTTCATTGCCAATATAACCATCGGTAAGTAATACAATACTGCGTAAACGTCCTTCGGGTGCGGCGGGGAAATTCAAGACAGCGCGAATTCCATTGAGTAAATATGTGCCGCCATTTGCCTGTAATTGATTGATGTAAGTAAGGGCTTTGATCCGATTTTGCGGCGTATTAGCTAAGGGTTTGGCAGACAATTGCGTCGTGATATCGGAAAAATCAATAATCGTAAACGTATCATTAGGATTCAAGCCCTGGATCAAGCGGCGCATGAGTTCCTGAGATTTGCGGAAGGGATCACCTTTTTGAGACCCTGAAGTATCAATGAGAAAAACGACATCTTTGGGTACAATTTCATGGTGGGAATAATCCAAAGCCGGAATCAAATATAAGGCAAAATGACCGCCGCGTGTATCCGATTGAGTCAGTACCGTCGCCTGAGTGCGATCGCCTGCCACTTGATAGCGTAAAATCAGATCTTTGTTGGGAATAGTGTCCTCTTCCCCTAGGAGTACGCGCACAAATGTCCCCTCATGTTCCACTCTAATCTGGTGCGAGGGAGAATTGATGTGGGAAATGGGAACCCCGGCGTCAATTTCCACCGTGATCCGAATATCATGTCCAGATCGGGTGCTAGGTGGGATAATCGTAGGCATAATCCGTGACGCATCCGCCACGCGATCGCTATCCCCACTCTCATCAATGGGAATTCCTGGACAAAAGCGGGGTGCTACCACCATCGGAAAGACAAATTCGCACTCACCGCCGCTAAATTTTAGGGTATCGGTATAGCGAATCGTTACGTCAATCCGTTCTCCGGGTTTAATATTTGCCAAGGATTGGGTAAAAATATTATCCCGTTCTTGTTCTAATAATCCTGCGGTTCGTCCTTCTTGGCGTGCTTGTTCATAAATCAGTTGTGCCTCTTCCCGTTTTTTAATCCCCCCTTTAATCACGCGATCGCCCAGTTTTATTTCCATCTCATCGACAACCGCCGCATCTGGCAAAGGGAAGATATAGATGGCTTCTAAGGGTTCCGCGAAGGAATTTTCAAAGGTTTGCGTCACCTCGACGCGGGATAAATTACCCGCCACCTTAGCCAGCACTTGCGTATGCTTCAATGGGAAAACCAAAGCATGTTCCCCAGTTTTGGTGTAAAGTCCACCTAGGGGTTTATGAGAACGGAGTGTTGTATTGATAACCATAAGCACATCCTTCACCAATGAGGGGCATCTGTAATCAATGCTACTGTTGAATTTTGGCGTTTCAGGAGCAGTTGACTCCTTATGCTAGCGTTAGCGGTTTTCGTACATCCAGGGAAAATCAACAAATATAAAGGATGAGGGGTGCGGTTTGACGCCTTCAAGGGCAGGATAGGAGCCGTTACAGCCGTTCTGAAATTCCCCGCGTGTGGTATCTTGATTGTGATAACCGCCCCGCAGCCGGACAAATTTTGTCGGGCAGTTCTTTGGAAACTGACTCGGAGTTCTATAATTTTGGGGGATTGGGATGTGCTAGGTTGCCATCTCTGATGCTTCGCAGATGGGGTGTGGGGTTGGGGTGAGTCGGACTGGAAGGTATGGACAAGGTTTTGGGTCAGGAGGGCAGTCCCGCAAAGATTACAATAAATCAATATGAAAATTAAAAAACTAGAGTATTACGATAACGAATACCAATGGAAGCTTGAACCAGTAGATTTTTTGCAGAATCTTAATCTTCTGGTCGGTGTATCTGGTGTTGGTAAGACAAGAATATTAAGATCTATAAGCAACTTGAAAAAGATAGCCAATGGTGCGTCTCTGAATGGAGTGCGCTGGAATGTTTGTTTTTTGACCAGTGATGATTTGGAATATCATTGGAGTGGAGAATTTGAGACAAAAAAAAGCACAACCCCTATTGATAGTGATTCATCGGAAGAAGAACAGTTTAAAATTATTTGTGAAACCTTAAAGCGTAATCAAGAAACTATTGTCGAAAGAACACAAGAAAAAATTATATTTCATGGAGAAAAAACCCCAAAATTATCTCCTTCTGAGAGTATTATTGAGTTACTAAAACAAGAAGATAGTATTATTCCCATCAAAGAAGAACTAGATAAAATCATACTAGCTGATTCAGGACGTAGTTTTGATAAAACAATGCTGCTACCAGTATCCATATTTAAGAAATATGAAAAATCTTCATTGCTGTCTTTAAAGGAAAGTAATTTGCCTATCCTAATTAAATTAGCTATTCTTTATAGAATACTTCCTGAAGAATTTGAAAAAATCAAGAAAACTTTCACAATAATTTTTCCCAATGTGGCAGATATAAAAATAGAATCTCTAAAAGACGAGGATATTCCTATTGCATTATCCCAGTTATTGAAGGAAGCGACTACTGTGAGCATTAAAGAAAAAGGAGTCCAAAACTGGATTAAAAATATTTCATCAGGAATGTTTAAAACTTTAATGTACATCAGCCAATTATATTTATCTCCTGATAATTGTGTTATTCTGATTGATGAATTTGAAAATAGCCTAGGTGTTAATTGTCTTGATAGCGTTACTGATCTGATTTTGAACAATCAAGGATCACAATTTATGGTTACCAGTCATCACCCTTATGTCATTAACAATATTAGTCCTGCTTATTGGAAAATAGTGACTCGTCAAGGAAGTTTGGTAACTGTAAAAAATGCAGAAGATTTTCATATTTCCGAATCTAGGCAAAAAGCTTTTATTGATTTAATTAATGTCCTTGAGGATGATGAATATTGAGAATATTAATAATGAATATTTACTTTTTAGTGGAGGGTAATAGTACAGAAAAAAAGATTTATCCCAAATGGCTTGGGTATCTTCTTCCTGAATTAATACGAGTTAAATATCATGATCAAGTTCAAAAAAATAATTATTATCTTATAAGCGGAAAAGGTTATCCTGCTATTTTACATGATGGACTTGATAATGCAATTGACAAAATCAAAGAAACAAACAATTATGATTATTTAGTTCTTTGTCTGGATGCTGATGAAGAGACAGTAAATGAAAGAGAAAATTATATTGAAAACCTTATCCAGGGGAAGAATACAGATTTAGGCGACACTAAAATTAAAATCATTATACAAAATCGCTGTATAGAGACTTGGTTATTAGGCAATAGAAAAATTTTTGATTCAAGACAACCACTAGAATCACCATTATCAGATTATGTAAACTATTATGATGTTTCTCAGTATGATCCTGAAAAAATGGGTAAGTATAATATGAGAAATCACGCCGATTTTCATTTGAAATATGTACAAAAAATTTTTGAGGCAAGAAACATATCTTATACTAAAAAATTTCCCGGTGATGCCATAAAAAGATATTATTTAGAGCAATTACAGAAAAGAGTACAAGGTGACTCGACACACCTCGAAACGTTTCACAATTTCTTGAGTTTTTGTGAAACTCTTAAAAAGAGTATGCTGACAAATAGTGATGCTCAAGAGCAAAGCTAACAAACCCAAACAGATTTTAGACTGCTCCAGCATCAAAGAAATTAACCAAAGCGCCAGTTAACTTTCCACGTCCGTATCAATTTCCACGTCGAGGGTTTCTTCATCAATCCGGACATATAAAATATTCGGCTGACAGCACACCTGGCAATCCTCAACGTAAGATTGCTGAGAGCCAGCACTAATGTCAATAAATGTGACGTTGGATTCGCCACAGTAGGCGCAAATATATTCTGCTGTGTTTTCCATTATAAATGATGACTAATGACTTATAAATAAGGGCGGGTTTTATTCCTCAGTTATTGGTAACCAGCAAGACGAAAGTGGCTAAACCCGCCCCTAACATTGACTCATGACTTATGATTACGTTCCCAGAGTTGATGGAGAATTTGGACATGAACCTCACGAGTAATCGGATAAAAATAGGTGAAAACCAAACCGCAAATTAATATCAGCGTGGGTAAAAGACCAATAATCATCCGGATGGCGAACAAAGCCGACTCCGGTTGCACAGGATTGGGTTCTCCCGCCACACTGGGAATAAACCCTGCCCAGTCGAGTATTTTCCCCACTAAAAAGAGTGCGATCGCAAAACCCATTTTCTGAAACAATACCATGAAGCCATAGAAAATTCCCTCCCGCCGTTGTCCGCTGTTGAGTTCATCGAGATCAACCACATCAGGTAACATTGACCAAGGAATCAGATAAGCTGTGGCAATGCCAAACCCAGCCAGTACAGCCAGACCATATAATAAACCAACTTGACCGGGTTGGAGGAAAAATAATCCAGATTCCGCCAAAATTAACAACGGCATCCCGATTAAATAAACCGCTTTTTTACCCACTCGTTTACTCACGAAACTCCACATAAACATCATCGTCAGTGCCGTTCCTTGCACCGCGATCGCGACTTGGGTAAAATGGTGATCAGGTAATCCCATCCAGTTAATCACAAAGTAAGGCAAAATCGCGGCAGTTATCTGTACACCTAACCAGGAGCAAAGATAAATGCCCATGACACACAAGAAGGGGCGATTGGTGAAGATATAGCCAATCTGCGATCGCCAGGATAAGGATGGAGGGACAGGCGCATTCAATGTCTCTGGTTCTTGAGCCTTGAGAACAATCTTACGAGTTCCTAAAACACTGACGTAGACGGACACAACAGCGCAAGTGGCACAAACAATTCCTAACACTAAATATTTTTGGCTAGGGTGTTCAACCATGGAAAAGATAACTTGAGCTAAGACTAATGCAAAAATCGCGCCGCCAACAGAAAATGCCGATTTAAAACTGATCAAGCTAGTGCGTTCGTGATAATCTTGAGTCAGTTCTGGGACTAGGGCAGATAGGGGCAGTAGCACTGATGTAAACGCAGCATAAAATAGCACCCCCACAATGCCGTAGTAACCTAATAAGGCTTGCTGATTCAACGTTCCATCGTTACTAAACGTTGGCACAATCCACAGCAACACAAAAAATACTCCCAAAGGAACTGCCCCACAAACAATCCATGGATATCGTCGTCCCCAAGGTGAACGGGTGTGATCACTAAGCCAGCCAATCATCGGATCATTAATCCCATCCCAGGCTTTGCTAATCAGCAGGACACTACCTGCTGTACTGGCATTAAGTCCAGCGACATTGGTAAGAAAAAATAAGAAGAAAAATGATAAAATGTTGCCGGGAATTGCTGCTGATAACTCACCTAAGCCATAGGTGAACTTGGTGGTAAAACTCAGCTTTTTCGCTTCTGGCTTCGGTAAGGCGGATGGGAGAGGGTATTCCATAGAGTCGCGATCGCACAATTAAAGTGGATAGTTGGGGTAAGCATATCAGACTCTCCATCCATCGCTGTGATCCAGGTTTACCAACGTGCTAATGGCAAAAATAGCACTGACTACGAACGGTGCGATCGCGTGAATCAATCAAGTCTGACAATTTTGGCTTCCCTGACATCCCACAGGATAAGCTGAGTTGTAGGTACTTGATCGCTTGCCAAACCAACTATACCGATTATCACGAATCTGTTCATAGCTGCGATCGCCCAGCCATTTCATTCCAGGCATTGCCCGATACGCTGAGACGAACACCTCTCCCATGGGCAACAGACGCCCAATTTCCTCCGCCGCCTCACTCCCTTGCCACCGACGTTCTGGGGACGCCCCATCGATGAGAATCATGCCCAGTTCACAGTCTTGGGGAGTAATGCCAAAGGTTTGACAGGCGGCTTCATCCTGCATGGGAATGTAGTCAAACTGCTGTCCTTGATCGAGATTTTCCAGAAGCTGCACTAACGTGACACAAAGATTGCAGTTGCCGTCGTAAATAACGTGATATCGCATAAAACAGGTTAATAGCACTAAATCTGAGTCATCTTTACTTACTATAACTATTTTTATCTATTCCTATAGGGGGATTAAAAAAATAACTGATAATGTTAAGTTGCGATTATTTAGCTATTCATTAGGTCAAACTCTCTATACTAAAGGAATAGTGTTAATTTTAAGAACTTTGGCTAGAATAAAGTCTGGAAATCAGCGCAAATATTCTAAATCAAAGGAAATCACGGTATCGTCGTCAAAATAATCAATAACCTCGTTTTCTTTACGTCTTTTGAGGGATTAAATAGAACTCTTTTGTGTTTAGTATGAAAGTAGGGTGCGAGAGTAAAACTCTCAATCACCAAGATGAAGAAACAAGGAGACTATTCTATGAATCTGATAAAGATAGACAAGTTTTACCCCAACTATAAAGAACAGATTTTCGGTGGCGATGACATTAAAGGATATGATGTCTACTCTGATCGAGAAGAGAAAATTGGTGAAGTTCAAGATGCTCTTCTTGATGAAACAGGTCGTTTCCGGTATCTAGTCATTGATACAGGATTCTGGATCTTTGGTAAAAAGGTCTTGTTACCTGTAGGTTATGCTCGGATGGATTATGATCGTCGCCGGGTTTATGTAATCGGTATGACAAAAGCGCAAGCCGAAAGCTTACCTGAATACCATGACAACATGACCATTGACTACGACTACGAAGAACGAGTCAGGAATGTCTACCGACCAATGGCTAACAATCGCTCAACAGCATCAACAGCGGCTCAAGGGAGAACCCATAACCGCGACACCTACAGCTATGATCATGAGCCTGACCTCTACGCCACTACTGACCAGGATCATAAGAATCTAAAGCTGTATGAAGAGAAACTAATTGCTAACAAACAGCGTTACAAGAGCGGTGAAGTTACCGTTGGTAAGCATGTAGAATCTGAAACAGCCCAGGTATCAGTTCCTGTAGAAAAAGAACGGGTCGTAATTGAGCGAAGCACTCCCTCAGAAGCCCGAGAAGTTCAACCAGGTACTGCTGATTTCCACGACGGTGAAGTTGCTCGTGTGGAAGTTCATGAAGAAAAAGCAGATATCAAAAAGAAAGCCTATGTGCGCGAAGAAGTTGGTATCAAGAAAGAAGTTGAGCGTGACACTGTAGATGCCAAAGAAACAGTTCGTCGCGAAGAATTAGAAGTCGATGTAGATGGCAATCCTGTTGTCAAAGGTCGTCGCTAGACTTCTGGAAAATCTTGAATCTCACCGATTTAACTAAGTAAGTTGGTGGACACGGGGGTGGGCATTGCTCACCCTGCGTTTAACAAGTTTGGCTAGGGTTACCAGAATTGAGTCGGAGTAGTCAACTATGAGCAAAAAAGAACCTACAAGTAGTTATACAAGTAAAAAAATTAAAAATTTATTAGACCAATTTAGAGAAAGGTTTACTTTCTTTACTGTCGTGAATCAAAAAGGTCAAGTATTAGGGCGGGTTGAAGATTTCTGGGTTGAAAAAAATCATCGGCTTTACATGGTGATGTCTGCTGGAGAGACAAACGCTGAATCCCCCTGTTTTCTCCTCAGTCGTCAGCAAATTCAGACAATTGACTCAGAAAATAGAAGAGTGATTGTTGATCTATCACCAGCAGAAGTTGAATACTTGCCTGTACATCATCGAAAAGTAAATCCTTCAGGGGACTTACCTGATTCGTCGGTAACAACTACAAGGGCTATGAATACTGAAAAGGCTATGGATTCGGAAGAAATATTGAATAGTGATCTCGAACAGTCTGATCAGACATCGGATCAGACATCAGAGATAGTCGAAGAAGACATGATTCGCTTACTAGAAGAACAGTTAGTCGTCAACCGTACTAAGCACAAAGTCGGCGAAGTAGTCGTTCGCAAAGAAATTGAAACCCGTCTAGTAGAAGTCCCTGTGCGACGGGAAAAATTAATTGTTGAACAAGTTGGCGAAGAAACGAAACAATTGGCAGAAATTGATTTGGGGAAGGGGCAAGTTACAGGTGTTCCCGATACTGTAGAGATGCGTCACCAGACAGCCACTACCGTCAAAGGTGAATTCGTCTCGCCTAAAGCAGCCAGTGATCTTTTAGCCGCGATCGCGCTGCAAGAGAATCACGGTTGTGTTAATGTGCATGTAGAGCTAGTAGTGGACAATCCAGAGCTTAAAGAAAGGTATCAAAACATGTTTGATCGCTGCCGTGGTAAGAAATAGAAGATCAAAATAGCTCGGATATTCTTCAATAAATAACTTTTTCTTTCCCGCCCCTTTAGTCTTTGTACTCTAAGTGACCAACTAAACCAAAATGGTCAGAGGGGAAAACAGAGGGGCAATCCGGGGAAAGGGGTGTCAATCCCAAGCGTTCAATGGATTTTGGCTGCCAACCTGGGGAATCAGAATGGAGTAAGATGCGGTCAAAGCGTACTTTTTTGTGTTTCTGTTTTTGCTGCAACCTCATTAAATTAATATCAGTATCTTCGGTATAGCCCGGTTCATCACTTCTGAGAACTGCCCACATATCTTGATAGCGAGGGTCGAGATTACGGTTCTCGTTTTCCCAGGATGAACAAAAATTAAAGTCTCCCATGAGTACAGCATGATCGGCGTGTTCTAATAGGGGAAAGATATCAGCAAGCTGTATGGCGCGGATGGAGGCAAACTTCTTTTTGCTTTCTAAATGAACCGTAGCAATATTAAAATGTTGTCCATTAATCTGCAATTGTGCACAGAGAAATTTGCGGCTCATTTGGCTGATAAGGTCACAGAAAAATAACCGATGGATGGGAAGCTTAGACAGCAAGAGAACGCCATAGGGATTTACGGTTTTCCCTGTGGTGTCGGAAAGATAGTAATTATTTCTGACCCAGTCTTGCTTTAAAATTAGTTTGAGAGAGGTTGGGGTGACCTCTTGCAACGCGATCGCGTCAGCGTCACAGTCTTGGATCAGCTTCAGTATAGCCTCATGGCGTTGTTGGCGATAATAGTCGGAAAACCAAATATTATAAGTTACCAGTGTTAGTTTACGGGTTTTAATATCATTAACACCATCGATTGATTTAGTCCAAGCTCGTTTTTCGGGATTGAACGTCTTGGGGTTGAGTTTTTGTAGGCTTAGAGGAATCTGAGGCTTAGTCATAAACTGCTTTCTATTTAATTAATTATTAGTCTAATAGTAAAGATTTCCTTTCGTCAATAAACCGTAGTTGCTGCTGATAACGGCTCAAAAAAAACCGTCCTATTTGAAGTATAAATGATAAACGAGGAACAGTTTTTTTCCTGTTCTCGCTAGTCTTGGTGTCTTCGGTTACAATGGTTGCCGTGAATCTATAGGAGAATAGTTGTTCAAAACACGACCAGACAAAAATCTGTCTGTGGATAAGGCTTGCTTTATGAAACCCCGAATCATCGTTTGTGGCTTGGGTCGCACTGGCTATCAAATTTTCTCACTATTAAAGCAACAGGGAGCATCTGTTGTCGGAATTAGCGATCGCTTAGTCCCTTGTAACTGTCAGGATCTGATTATCGGCGATTTTCGCTCAGCCGCCACCCTACTCGCCGCTGGGATTCAGGAGGCGCAAACCCTAGTCATCACGTCTAGCGATGATGCCTTGAATCTAGCCATTCTCACCCAAGCCCGAGTCCTCAATCCCCGGATTCGGATAATTAGTCGGCTATTTAACAGCAGCTTAGGCGATCGGTTAGATCAGATTCTGCCCAACCATGTCAGCCTCAGTGTCGCCGCATTAGCTGCCCCTGTGTTTGCTTTTGCCGCGATGGGGAATCAAGCGATTGGACAACTGCGATTATTTAATCAAACCTGGCCCATTCATGAAGAATATATCCATGAGTCTCATCCCTGGAACGGGCGTCGGTTGAATGAGTTGTGGGAAGATCGATCGCGGATGTTGATTTACTATCGACCCGTGAAAGGGCAGATGAATTTGGTTTCAGCCGTTGTGCAAGGGCGAACCTTACAACCGGGCGATCGCATAATCGTTGGCACTCAACCCAATATCCGCAGCCGTCGGGGTTCTTGGCTACGCCGACTGTTTAAAGTTCTCACCAACCTGCGACAGTTTCAGCACCATGGTCAACCCATTCTCGCTGGCACTTTCGCCCTACTCCTAACCATTTTTATCGCCACACTCACTTATGTTAGCGTTCAGTTGAATACCTCGATCGTTGACGCCCTTTATTTTTCCGTGGGTATGATTACTGGGGCTGGGGGAAAAGAAGAAGTGGCAGAATTTGCCCCCGACAGTATCAAAATTTTTACTGCCGTGATGATGTTAGTTGGGGCAGGTGTGATTGGGATTTGTTACGCCCTACTCAACGATTTTATTTTAGGCACTCGTTTTAGTCAATTTTTAGATGCAGCCCGTGTTCCCAGTCGCCATCATTATATTGTTTGTGGCTTGGGGGGTATTGGTATCCAGATTATTAATCAACTCCATAGTCATGGCTATGACGTGGTTGTCATTGAACCCGATACCCATAATCGATTTCTCGGTGTTGCCCGTTCCTTGGGAGTCCCCGTGATTATTGGTGATGCCAGTTTGGCGACCCATTTAAAAGCGGCTAATATCCATACAGCGGAAGCTTTATTAGCTGTAACCAGTAGCGACATGACTAATGTCGAGATTAGTTTAAGTGCCAAAGCTTTAACGCCAAATTTACCCATCGTTGTGCGAAATCATGACCCCCAATTTGCCCGAGGAGTGCAGCAAGTTTTTAATTTTGAGGTGGTACTCAGTCCCACAGAATTAGCCACACCTGCCTTTGCCGCAGCCGCTTTAGGTGGGCGTATTTTAGGGAATGGCATGACCGGAGATACCCTTTGGGTAGCGTTGGCAACAACGATTACTCTGAAGCATCCGTTCTGTGGACGCCGGGTGAAAGATTTAACCCTAGATATTGAGTTTGTTCCCCTCTATATTGAAACCAAAAATCAAAAGCTTCACGGTCGAGATTTATTGGACACAGCCTTAGCGGCAGGTGATGTTTTATACTTGACCATGCCAGCGTCACAATTAGAACAGTTGTGGCGAGTCACACCCTCTCAGTTGTTGGCGAGTTGAATCGGGGGAAGCTGGAGGGGCTCTTTTCACGACTATCTTTTCTGTTGCACAAGGGATGTGACTCAACCCGCCCCTGACTGATTACTTACGAACTCAATCCATACACCCATTTAGGAGTGCCACACCACTCGGCAAGCCCCATGGCGTCAGCGCACTAATGCTTTAGATAGAGAGATAAATAAATCAAAATCCTATTTTAGGAAGAGGAACATTCTCTCTTAGTTTTTTATTATTGGTAATAACGTCGAAATTAAGAATGCAATTATGCCAGAAAAAGACATAACATCCCACGGAAAACAAACGACAACCGCCGCCGGAGCTAGAACAACGGGTATGGAGTCTACAGATCCCAAAGCTGATGAGCAAGAGTCCAAGAAAGATCCAGCAACCATTGCGGAAGCCGAAGGTGGAAATAAACATGTAGCAGGTGATCCTAATCAAGGGACTGAATCTCGCTAATATTCTTGCCGATTGGCTAGATTTTGAGACAGCCTAACTTAAATCAACATGGTAGAGACGTAGATGGCTACGTCTCTATAATTATTGAACTTATTAAGTATCCTACTAGCGCGGCAAACCTAATTCAGTGGATTGGAATTGTAGGGGCGCACCGGCGTGCGCCCAGAAAACCCGTAAACTCTATTCCCCAATTTTAGCCTTGCCACACTACTAACTTGCCACACTACTAAGGAACTGGACAATCACCTAGGGGCTCAACAGGTAGTTGTGGTATCAAAATGATTCCATTATTTGCTGTTGTATTGGCTTTGAATGTACTCTCAGGATCGGTGTAATTAAGTACAAAGCCATTCTCGCTGGTATTATTACTCAAATCTAAACAAATAGTCGATTCAGGATCAGGATCAATAATTTCCTCTCCTGTTTGTACTAAAAAACCATTGGGATTGCCAAAAGTACCAGGATTTCCTGTAAATATATTAAATCTGACACTTGCAAAAATTTCGGACTGATCCTCCGCTAATATAAGCACACCAAAACGAGCATTATCCATTACTGTATTTCTTTCCAGTAGTAACTGGAGCGTTGAGTTATTAAGTGTATCTATAAAAATGCCATCGGGTTCGGGAAAATCGAGTTCAATACCCTGAAAGCCATTCCTGTCAATTTGATTATCAGTGATTCTCAGTCTCGATGTAGCAAATTCTTGAATGCTCACACCGATACCATGATGACCATTATTCAATATCTCATTGTTGTCAATTGTGACTCCTAACTGGGATTCTCCTAACATCAATCCAGCAATCCCGATAGTTTCATTATCAGAAATCAGGTTATTTTGGATAATGACTTCCCCTTCAGCAGTCGTAGTAGATTGTACAGTCATTCCCCGCCTCTGATTTGTAGCCAGGGTATTTTCGGCAATCGTTACCATTCCACGGGAATCATCCAAGAACGTGAAAATAATCCCATCCAACTGGTTGTTCAAAATAGTGTTATTTGTAATATTAAATGTTCCCTGGGAATTATTCCTTAGCAATATGCTAAGTCCATGAAACTGATTGTCCGATAGCGTATTATCTACAATCGTAACGGTTTCATCGGAATCTGCAAATAATCCCATAATAATCCCGTCTTCTTGATTGCCACTAATTTCATTATTGGTAATAGTGACTATTCCCTTGGAATTATCTATTAGTGCCATAGAAATTCCATCAAATTGATTGCCTGAAATTTCATTGTTGATAATTGTGACGCTTGAATTAGAATTTCTGAATACCTCAGAGACAAGTCCGGCACTGCCATTGCGTTGAATTGTATTATTATTAATATTAAAACTAACATTGACTGCATTAGCTAATCTGAAACCAATGCCGTTAAGTTGATTATCCACAAGTATATTTTCAGAAAGTGTTATTGTACTGTCCTCAGTATTAAACAGAATAATACCCATTCCATCGCCTGTCGTATTGACAATCTGATTCCTGACCAGGTTTAGGTCAACCGAACCCGCCGTGTTAAAGATAAAAAATCCACTATTTTCAGAACCACCTGTCGTATCAATACTATTATCGGTAACGGTGACATTTCCCGTAGCTTCAAATAGTACTATACCATCTTGAGTGGAATTCGCGATCGCGTTCTCCCGAATCGTTACTGTATCAATCCCTATTCCCTCAATTCCAAACGTACCCGCATTGGGAATAAAAAACCCAGATAGAGTGGTTTGATTCCCCATTGTTACCGAAGCAGCAGCGCCTGGAGAAATCGTGGGGAGTACCCCCGCATCCGATAGGGGTAATTGCACGATTCCTCGTTCTACAGTATCCAGTTGCTGAATGGGACCCGTGGATAACACCTGTACTCGATCAGGAATAGTAAACGGCGGAATCCCTGGATTCGTTCCGGGTTGTACATAAACAATATCATTGCCATCGGACATCGTTTGAGTTAACCCGTTCTCAACCGTACCAAACGGATTTTCAAAGGTACCATCTCCCCCCATTTCGCCTAAACTAACATGCTGAAATACATAGGGTTCATCAGTTTCGGGATTCGTCGCTGGTACTTCTTGGAAATCATCTTGATGATCAATCACAATCGCATTTGTTCGCTGCACCGATTCTGCCAATCGTGCTACAACTTGATCATCTTCATCCCTTAACCCTTGAGGACGACGTCCGGGGAATGTTGCACCCACTGTAAAAACTAAATTTGTGCCAAATAAATCATCATTTTGCAACGACAAACCCAGATTAAAATTATCTGAGGGACGCGCTTCCAATCTCACCCGCCATCCCCATATCTCTGAACTCTCTTGGGCATCATACCAATACAATCCCCCATACCCGCGCAGATCACCATCTGTACCAATTTGAGCAAGTTTTGCCCCAACTTCTGCATCAAAACCCGCCATAGCGGCTTCTTTATCTTGCCCCTGTTCTAAAATCAAGAAATTACGGCGAAAGAAACTATCTCGAACTCCAACATCACCGACTCCCTGGCGCCTATCTCCAATGGGTAAATACCCATTCACCCGAAAATCCCAAACATTGCCTAAACTTTCTATACCTAACCCCAGTTGGTTAAACGTATTGTGACCTGTATGGCGGTTATCATAACTCATATAACCGCCCCAAATGCGATGGGAATTGGCATTATAGGTACGATATCCCAGGGTGAGATTTCCTCCTAAATTGGCATCATCGTTATCTAGGAATAATCGCCCTTCCAGAAACGTCAGGTTCTCACCCGGACTTTGCAAAAGGGGGACAAATCCCTCTAGGCGGGTAAATCCATCAAATCCACCGCCGGAACTCGTATGTCCAATTCCCAAGCGGGGTGTAATTTTTAAGGGAGTCGCCGTTTCGGATGCCTCTGTCTGAGCTAGAATGGGTGGGCTAGAGATAGAAAGTAGAAGTACACTGATTAATCCAAGTTTTGTGTTATTCATTTAGTCTGAAGGCAGAATTGAGGAGAGATATTCCAGTGAATGTCTGTAAAAGGGACAGAGAACAGAAGAGTCCCCCAATATTTTATAGGGTTATAGTATAATTTATATACTCTGACCTGATTTTATATCATATCCGTGTAAACCGTGATCCTATCGTTCCCGGTTGTTTCTCCCACCCTCTAAACTCTTCGCCCCAACAATAAAACTCCCTCTGCGTTACTCTGCGTTACCCTCTGCGTTACTCTGCGTTTAAAAAATATAATAATGGATCGGTAAAGCAAACATTTATGGCGAAGACAGCGCAACTACAAGCATTCTAAACCCATCACCTGACGATAATGCGCCTCAAACCGCTGAACTGTTTTAGACGGGCGACTACTCATCCACTGACTTTGCTCAAATAATTCCTTCCTTAATTCATCTACGTCAATACGGGTAACCTTTCCATCCGCAACCACTCGTTCTCCATTCACCCAAACCGTATCCACCACATTTGTCGGACGTCCTAACACCAGTGTGCCAATCGGCTCAGTACGCGGTAGTAGGGATAAATTGGTTAAATCATATAATACTAAATCAGCTTTTTTGCCAATTGTCAACGAACCCAACTCATCCGCTATATTCAACCCCTTTGCCCCACCTAATGATGCCATCTTAATCGCCTGACGGGGGGTAATCCAATGGCGATACTCTAAATCCGTGGTATTGTGCAATAATGTACCAATTTTAATTGCTTCTAAGACATCCTGGGAATCATTACTCGCTGCACCATCACAGCCAAAGGTAACATTAACTCCCGCTTGACGGTATTTCAAAATTGGCGCAATCCCACTCCCCAAGCGCAAATTACTCAAGGGATTGTGAACCACCGTCGATCGCGTTTGGGCTAAAATCCCAATATCCGCATCATCTAACCAGACACAGTGCGCCAAAGACGTGCGCCGACTCAAATAGCCAATTTTTTGCAAATGTCTCACCGCACTACAGCCATATTTCTCTTGTGCTAGTTGCTGCTGTGCTTTTGTTTCCAACAGATGGGCGTGACGACATAAATTATCGCGATCGCTTAATTCAATGCAACCCTCAAACAGTTCATCTGAACAGAGTTGTATCCCCGTTGGCGCAACGAGAATATTGATTCCTGATTCAGGATGATGAAATCGCTGCACCACCTCCTGCATAAATGCCAGGATTTCCTCGGTTGAGTGATGATAATGATCATGTTCCCGTTTTACCTCCCCATCGGGAATCCCTTGCGACAGTGATTCATCTTGAATCAACGGACCAATAAATGCCCGAATCCCAATGTCTTGATACGCCCGAACCGCCGCCGCAACGGTTTCAATTTCTTTCCCTGGAATTAATACCAAATGATCAACAACCGTTGTCCCGCCAGACAGTAATGTTTCCACGGCTGTCCCCAACGCACTTAAATAAACCTGTTCCGGTTCTAACGGCGTAAACTCATAAAGTTGGGCAAGCCACAGTTCTAAAGGTAAGGGCGGAATCATACCCCGTTGCCACATCTCTGAGGAGTGAGTGTGGG
Source organism: Coleofasciculus sp. (assembly GCF_046565525.1). Classification (NCBI taxonomy): domain Bacteria; kingdom Bacillati; phylum Cyanobacteriota; class Cyanophyceae; order Coleofasciculales; family Coleofasciculaceae; genus Coleofasciculus; species Coleofasciculus sp. The sequence goes on from NZ_JBKHUP010000039.1 coordinate 18,247, forward strand.
CATTAATGAAACCGGGTAAAAGTAGTTTATTTTCGCCATCGACTGTATTATTGCTTTCCCCAGAATTAACAGAGGAATGAGGCACAATCGTGGCAATGCAATCTGCCTCAATTTGCACATCGACAGTTGTATAGTCCGGATCAATAGGGATTAAAACGTTTCCAATAGTAAAACTCACGGATAAAACTTGATAAATCAGTACTTTGTTCGTAGTAGGCACGAAGCGTGCCAGAAGCGAAGACAGCGCTTACTACACACTCTAAAGTCAGTGCCATTCACTTTAAGGGTGTGTCCCCTGGCGAAGCGCGATCGCATCAGTCATGCCTGAACGATAGCACCGTTCTATTCTGGCTTATGTCTGGTCAGCCGCGCAATCCTGAGTACAATTATTGACATGTCTATTATTACTGCCATGAATCAACCGTTACGGACATTAGGTGTAGCCCCGAATGCTTGGGGAGTGAATGATGCGATCGCGGATTTGACTCGCCCCTCCCTAACCCCTCACCCCATTACCCTCACCACAGAAACCAAAAGCCTGCGCCTGGATTTAGTCAAATCTGCCATCCTTGTCATCGACATGCAAAATGACTTCTGTCATCCCGATGGATGGTTAGCCCATATTGGCGTAGACGTAACCCCCGCCCGAACCCCAATTGAACCCCTGACAACCTTGCTTCCCCAGTTACGAGATATTAATGTCCCTGTGATTTGGGTGAACTGGGGAAACCGTCCCGATTTACTCAATATTAGTGCTGGATCGCGCCATGTTTACAACCCCACAGGCGCAGGAATTGGACTCGGCGATCCTCTGCCCAAAAATGGGGCAAAAGTGTTAATAAAAGATAGTTGGGCAGCAGCAATTGTGGATGAATTAGACCACAAACCCGAAGATGTTTACATTGATAAATATCGTATGAGTGGCTTCTGGGACACTCCCTTAGACAGCATTTTACGCAATATGGGCAAAACTACACTTTTCTTTGCGGGTGTCAATATTGACCAATGCGTCATGGCAACATTACAGGATGCCAACTTTCTGGGGTATGATTGTGTTCTGCTCAAAGATTGTGCGGCAACAACGTCTCCTGATTACTGTTTTAAAGCCACAATTTACAATGTTAATCAATGTTTTGGTTTTACCAGCGATTCCCAATTACTTCTGAAAGCCTTAAAAGCTTAATAAAAAGGCGGAGGGGCAGAGGAGACAAGGAAAATGGGGAAAGTTAGCAGCTATCAAAGGTTTGCATCAAAAACGAATGACGAATGACCAATGACGAATAACCAATTTTAGGAGAAACTACCCATGGAATCTCGTTGTATGATTCCCGTCATTAAATCCCCCAAGGACTACCAATCCTATCGCATCAGTCCCCAAGATAGTAACCGTTTAGCCATTATCTTCGACCCCGCGATCGCGGATGCATCATTGACCGTTTGTGTGGAGATTTTTGAGGAAGGTGGCAAAACTCCTCCCAATCGCCATCAAATTGCTGTAGAAATGTTTTTTATCCTCAAAGGGGAAGGAATTGCCCGTTGTGATGGCAAAAATGTGCCATTTCGGGCAGGAGATAGTTTATTAGTCCCACCAACGGGTATTCATGAAATTATAAATACAGGTTGTGGTCGTTTATATGCGTTATGCTTCATGGTTCCCAATGAGGATTTTGTCGAACTTATTCGCAGCGGTACACCTGTAGATTTGGATGAGGAAGATTTTCGTGTCTTGGGACGTACTGATGTGGTGGTTCCCTGTTAGGAAATAGGGAATATGAGGGAGATGAGAAAGATGGGGTGTAGGGGCGGGTTTTACAGATAACATTTAACGACATACTGATAACTTGACTAAACCCGCCCTTCTAGGGGAGATGGGGGAGAGGATTACCAATCAACAATCAACAATTAAAGGACTTGCCCAATATACGGAATGACCCGAATGTAATACAATCAGACCCATGCCAGACAAAACGCGCTGATGAACCTTGTCCACAATGGTGTCTTGTACTTGATCATGGGCAATGTGTCCCCACCAAATTAAAACATCTGTTTGGTTGAGGATGGCATCGGTTAATCCATGATTGGGTTGGTCTAATGTAGCGGTTTGAACTGTTAATCCTGAGGAACGCAAGTGTTGCGCGATCGCGTGATGAATGCCATCAGGATAAATCTTAGCAACGTCAGGTTGTTTTTTTTCAACTTGATACTCATTCCAAACCGTAACGCGAGGATTGGGTGTCATACATATAAATCATTCATTTATGTTTCAATTATGCCAATAAGCAATGATATAAGACATAAGACATAAGACATAAAACAATGACAAAAATTCGTAAACAAACAGCATCAATGTTAACCCGCGATGGAATTCGTCTAGATGCTGATATTTACTATCCCGATACAGAGACAGACTTACCCGTACTACTGATGCGACAACCCTATGGAAGAGCGATCGCGTCTACTGTAGTCTATGCCCATCCCTCTTGGTATGCCGCCCAGGGGTATATTGTGGTGATTCAGGATGTGCGGGGACGGGGGACCTCAGGGGGAGAGTTTCGCCTATTTGTCCATGAGGTTGCTGATGGAATTGATACCGTTAATTGGGTATCACAGTTACCGGGTAGCAATGGACAAGTGGGCATGTATGGCTTTTCCTATCAGGGGATGACTCAACTTTATGCCGCATCGGCACATCTGCCCGGATTAAAAACTATTTGTCCGGCAATGATGGCGTATGATTTATATGCAGATTGGGCGTATGAAAATGGGGCATTTTGTTTACACACCAATTTGGGATGGGCGGTACAGTTAGCCGCAGAAACTGCCCGATTAAAAAATGATGCTATTGCCTATCAAATTCTCTATGCGGCATCTCGAAATTTGCCCTTTTATGACCTATCTCCCCGATTTACCGAGAGTTTAAATAAGTATGCACCAAATTCCTTTTATTCTGAATGGCGAAACCATCCTGAACCCGGAGACTATTGGCAAAAACTCTCACCGAAACTAGACGGTGTGGACTTGCCGATGCTGCATATTGGTGGCTGGTTTGATCCGTATCTTCGGGGTAATCTGCGCCTCTATAAACAAATGGTAAGCCAGAGTCATTTTCCCCAGCATCTGATCATTGGACCTTGGGCACACCTGCCTTGGGGACGGAAAGTGGGGGCAAGAGATTATGGGGCAAATGCGCTAAGTTTTGTGGATACGTTACAAGTCCGTTGGTTTGACCAGTTTCTCAAGGGAATTGATACCGGATTGTTGAATAAACCGCCTGTCTATTTATTTGAAATGGGCAGTAATCAATGGCGTTATTTTGATACGTGGTTACAAAATAATCAGAAATCCTATTGTCTCGCCAGTACAGGTTTAGCCAGTGTGCGAGACGATTCAGGGACTCTCATCCCCCAATTGGAATCTTTTGACGAATTGCCCCTTCTATCTGCTGTAACTGATGTATTCGTTCATGATCCGTGGCGTCCCGTTCCGGCGTTGGGAGGTCATGGGGCAATTCCGGCTGGGTCCTTTGATCGTTGTGCTATTGATAGTCGTACCGATGTTTTAACCTATACTTCAGCGCCGTTTACTGAAGATTTATGTCTAATGGGGGATGTAGCAGTAGAGGTTTTTTGCTATGCAGATAAACCGACTTTTGATCTCTGTGTCGTGTTATCTGAAGTGCTTCCGAATGGGATCGTTTATAATTTCACTCAGGGGTATGCGACTGTAAGTCTGGGTCAAGAGATAACACCTGTTAGAATCGAACTTCAGCCGACTTGTATGAAAATTGCCAAAGGAAATGCATTACGTCTAAGTCTAAGCGCCGCTTGTTTTCCCGCCTATCCAGTGAATCCGGGAACAGGTATATGCCCCGGGGAAATTCCCATGATGGATGCTCAGATCATTACAGTCTCAGTGAATTGTGGTGGAAACTTGACATCGAAAGTTTTATTGCCAATAGCTTAAATTTACTTTATAGAATTTAGCTGGATTGATTTGACAAAGAAAGGGCTGAAATAACCGAGCAGAAAGGATTTTAACATCCAACATCTAAAACTGGATTCACGGCTTCCTTCTTTTAAGCTTGAGAGATCATAAACACTCCAAAAATCCCGACTGATATTATACCGCATTAAATCAGAAGCGTGAGCAATAGTTTTGGATAAGGGTAGGCTCAAAATCGGATGGTAAAGATTATTGGGGACTATGTACAATGATAAAAGTTATCGATTTTTTTACTTTTTTGGTTTACTCTAATATCTATCAGACGAGAGCTGTCAAAAAGTCAAAACCCTGGTATCAAACCCGCACTCCTGTCGTTCTTGCGCTAGTAGTCCTGATGAATTTCCGATAAGGTCTGGAGATCAAATCAGTAGCCCCAGAGCGAAGGACTGAATTTATAATCGACAACGAGCATCCAACCTTATCGTGGCGAATTAACTGCTGACGACGAAAAGCGCTCGCCAAGCTCAGTAGCTAGCACTCAATGTCTAGCAGGGATGTGATACAAGGAAACTAGACACCTGTAAGAAGCATCGAGAAATTTCCCGGCTTCCCTATACTATCTCCAATTTGTTGAGAATCCTAGTCAACTGCTGATAGATGATGAAAATACCTCCTCCCAGGAGGTGTCAATTGATCCACCACTCCCACAATCTAAACCCAGTCCCGAATTTTGACGTTTGACCCATGATGAAAAAGCCACCCTTTTTTAAAATGCTCGCCAGAGACAGTAATCAGCAACTATCGGCACAGTTCCACAAATCTTGGCGTCCTCGTCATTTTCTGGTCTGGGTGGTAGTGGGTGTAACAACGGTGGCGATTGGTGCAGTAGCGACAGTCAGCTATTTGGGAGTGCGCCAGCTCATCTTGGAAAACATCAAGCAAAACGCGCTCAATTCCGTGCAAGCAGAAGCCAGTCAAATCGACCGATGGCTAGCCACCCTGAAGGCTGAAATCAGAACTATTGCCAATACCCCCACGGTACGTTCGATGGACTGGTTGCAGATTAAACCGTACTTGCAGATGGAAGTAACGCAAAGTCGGAATTTTACAGCATTTGCCATAACCGATGGCGATGGGAATTTTCAAACGACTGATAACGGTCAAGGGAATGTTAAAGATCGTAAACACTTCCAAAAAGCGATAGATGGACAAGTTAACGTCTCAGATCCGCTGCTTAGTCGGACAACCCAATTACCGGTGATTATCGTTGCTGCACCCATCAAAGCCATGCCACCTCAGCCGCCTCGACCGATTGGGGTAGTAACGGGCGCTATCGATATTGACCGGGTGGCTGAAGTTGTAGAAAGCATCTCCTATGGCAAGAAAAGCTATGCCTTTGCCTTAAACTCTCAGGGAGTGCCTATTGTCCATCCAGACCAAGAGACAATCGGAACACTCGACCAGCCAACTCCCAGTTTTATAGCATCCCCAGAACCTAATCTAGCCGCGATCGCTCGCCAGATGGTAGACAGAAAGCAAGAAATTCAAATGGCAAACCTGGCGGGGGAATCCGTCTATGTGGCTTATGTTCCGCTTCAAGAGGCTGATTGGTCAATTGCCTTAGTCATGAACGATGAAGAAATAGAGGGCGCTCTGTGGTCACTAAATTTGCTGGCGATTGTCATGGTCACTCTATTAGTCGTTGCCATTTTTTTCGTCAGACGACAGGTGAAACTCTTTGAGGAAACCCGGGCTAAAGCAGCCAAAGAAGCGCTGCTTAACCGCTTGACCAATCGCATCCATTCGTCCCTCGACTTAGACCAAACCTTACCCGCCACTCTAGAAGAACTGACGGCGCTGCTCGGTTTAGAGCGAGTTATTTTGGGTTGGTTGCTAGACGAACAGACGTTGACGATTGCCTACGAATACACCCAGGGCAGTTTGTCTGGCAATGGCAGACAGCTAACGATGAATCCTCCAGGTAAGTTGGGGACTCAATTACGACAGGGTGAGACGGTAGAATTAACCCTTTCCACCATTAGCGATGAATCCGATGATTCTGATGTAGGCACACAAGAGGATAATCATCTCTCCACCCATCCTCCTATCCCTGTGACTTCCCCTCAAACCTATACCCTGCAAAAAGGTCACTATTTAGTCGTTCCCATCCATCCTCAAACCGGTGCAAGAGGTTATTTAATCTGTATCCACCCCACAGCTTGGTCTAATAGTTCCAGCGACATCGAACTATTAGAAGCGATTTCTAAACAAATTGCCAGTGCTTGCACCCAGTCTCATCTGTACGCTAAAACCCAAGACCAAATCCAACTCCTAGACAGCACCTTAAACTCATTAGACCGAGAGCGCCGACAACTGCAACAAGTCATTGCCAGTGCGCCCATGGCAATGGCGATGTTTGACAGAGAAATGCGCTATATGGCTCATTCCCAAAAGTGGCTCATGGTGCAAGGGATTGAGGAGCAGTCCATCATTGGTTGCAGCCACTACGAAGTGATCCCAGACATACCGGAACAGTGGAAACAGATTTATCAACGGGCGCTTAAAGGACAAGTCATTACTAACCCAGAAGATATCTGGGAACGTAGCGATGGTTCTATCGTTTATATGCGCTGGGCAATTAACCCCTGGTATACTCCTGATGGTCAGGTTGGTGGGATTGTCATTGCCGCCGACCCAATTAACGAGTTAGTCGAAGCCAGAGAAGCGGCACTGGAAGCGGCACGGTTTAAGTCAAAGTTTCTGGCAAACATGAGTCATGAAATTCGTACCCCCATGAATGGCGTCTTGGGTATGGTGGGACTCCTGTTACAGACTCAACTCACGCCCCGACAGCGAGACTATGCCCAAACCATTCGCCGTAGTGCTGACCATTTACTGACAATCATCAACGATATCCTGGATTTCTCCAAACTAGAAGCTGGAGAAATGGAACTCGAAACCATTGAGTTTGACTTGGATGGCTGTATCGAATCGGTTATTGATGTGCTAGCCACTCAAGCCGAAGCTAAACACCTAGAACTGGCAACCTTAGTTGACCGCCAAGTCCCCCGAAAACTCAAAGGTGATCCGGCTAGACTACGGCAGGTTTTGTTAAATCTGACCAACAATGCCCTCAAATTTACACCCCAAGGGGAAGTGGTTATCCATGTCACCTTAGAAATTGCTACCTCCAAAAATGCCACGCTCCACTTTGAGGTGTCGGATACGGGAGTCGGCATTTCCCCTGAAGGGCAAGAAAAACTATTCCAATCCTTTTCCCAAGTCGATAGTTCCACCACCCGTCAATATGGTGGGACAGGCTTAGGACTAGCTATCTGCAAACAGTTGGTAGACTTGATGGGCGGCGAAATTGGCGTCAAAAGTAAGCTGGGTAAGGGTTCCACGTTCTGGTTTACGGCAAAATTTGATAAACAAGCACTCTCGGAACCCCCCAGCACTCCCTTTGCCCTCACTCATCTGAAACTGTTAGTCGTTTCCGAAAGTCGCACCACCCGCCAATCGGTGCGTTACTTAGTTAATACCTGGGGAATGGGGATTGATGAAGCCAACACAGCCGAACTGTCTCTAGATGCCCTGCGCCAAGCCGCTGCCGTTAACCAGCCTTATGATGTTGTGATCTGTGATTGGCAACTTCCCCAAGTCGAGGATGGGTCGCTCATTCAAACCATTCGCTCTGACCCAGGGTTGAGCCAAACGAAAGCCGTCGTTATGACCCCGATGAATCAACGGGATCAAGTCGAAGAATTATTGTCTGTGGGAGCGGCTAGTTATTTGCTCAAGCCGGTGAGAGCCTCACGGCTATTTGATAGTTTAATGGCGGCTGTAGCGCCCGAAATGATGAAAGAACAGCAGAAGGAAGAATTAGCCCAAAATACAGCGACTGGAGACTTAACTCACAGACGACCGGCGACTCCTCTGAATATCCTCTTAGCTGAAGATCACCCCATCAATCAACAAGTTATTATCAATCAGTTACAAATTTTGGGTTATGATGCCGACTGTGCTGCCAACGGTCAAATCGTCCTGGAATTAGTCGAGGAAAAATCCTATGATGTCATTCTCATGGACTGTCAGATGCCTATTATGGATGGCTACGCTGCTACAACCAAATTGATTGAGCGCTACGGTCGTCATCATCCAGTTATTATTGCTCTAACTGCTCATGCGTTTCCCGAAGACCGAGAACGATGCTCGGCAGTCGGTATGGATGACTATATTAGTAAACCCGTCGATGAGCAACTGTTGAGCGAAAGGTTAGAGTATTGGGCAACCCAGATTAACAAAAATCGTGACGGACAGGGAGATCAGAAGATGGAGAAACACACAGACACAGAAGACAAGGGAAATGGGGAGTTAACTCAAAACTATGTCATCGAGGATCGCGAAGGATTAGTCAGCGCCAGTTCTGAACAAATGTTATCGTCAACAGCGAAACGAAATGGGCTAAACTCTTCCCTACTTGCCTCAAACTCAACACTCAACACTCAACACTCAACACTTCCCCAATCCCCAATTAACTGGGAACACCTTGATCGTGTCACCCTCGGTAAAAAATCGGCTCAAGAACGACTATTGCAAGCTTTTATCGAACATGCTGAAGCAGATCTAAAGGATATCCAAACCGGAGTTACCGCCGAAGATTATGAACAAATCTATGCAAAAGCCCATCGGCTGAGAGGATCGAGTGCCAATTTAGGTATGGAGGCGATCGCAGAATTAGCCGCCCAAGTCGAAAACCTTGGACGTGCGGGTTCTCTAGCCGCTATCAAAGAAAATGTTGGCGAGTTAGAACGACAACTGGCTGCGGTTTGCGAATATATCCGCAATATGGATGAATTATGAATCACCTATTCCCTGTTCCTTGTTAAGAGTTCCCTAAAACATGACAAATGACAAATGACAAGTAACCATGGCAAAAATCCTCGCCGTTGATGATGATATAACGGTACAAATCATTCTCCAAGAGTTGTTAGAAAGTGAAGGTCATGAAGTGCTGCTGGCGGAAGATGGAGAAGCTGCACTCCTAAAAACCAAAGAACTTCAACCTGACTTAATCATCTGTGATTGGATGATGCCCAAACTCGATGGCTTAGAAGTTTGCCGTCGGATCAAGGCAGATCCGCAATTAGCAACCATCTTTCTGATTCTACTTACCATACGCGAACACGTCGCCGATCGCGTCCAAGGTTTAGATTCGGGGGCGGATGATTTTCTCTCGAAACCCATTGAACCTAGTGAATTGCAAGCCCGGGTTCGTTCGGGACTGCGGCTGAGTCAATTAAACAAACAATTCTCACAAGCCCTCCACGAACTCAAGCAAACTCAATCTCAATTAGTTCAGAGTGAAAAAATGTCCAGTTTGGGTCGGATGGTTGCTGGAATTGCTCATGAAATTAATAACCCAGTCACATTTATTCATGGCAACTTATCCCATATTGAATATTATACCCAAGACTTGTTGGAGCTAGTGGAATTTTATCAACAGGAGTATCCAAATCCTAGCCCTCGTCTACAAAACAAAATAACCGATGTGAATCTTGACTTTTTGAGCCAAGACTTTCCCAAAATATTGGGTTCGATGAAAATTGGCACTGAACGCCTGCGAGAACTGGTGCTATCGTTGCGAAAGTTTTCCCGAATCGATGAAGCTGAACGCAAATCGGTCGATATTCATGAAGGAATAGAAAGCGCTCTTTTTCTGGTACAATATCGGTTATTAAACTCAGCCGGACAGCCGTGGATTCAAATTATCAAAGAATACGGCAATCTGCCCCTGTTTGAATGCTATCCAGGACAACTTAATCAAGTTTTTCTTCACATTATTAATAATGCTATTGAGGCATTAGAAAGGGATAAAGAAAAAGCTAAAGTTAACGGTTATTCCCTTAAAAATATCCCAATTATTAAAATTCAAACAACTCTTCAAGATAACTATCAAGTCATTATTCATATTATCGATAATGGAGTGGGTATAACGGAAGTTGTAAAACCTCGAATATTTGATCCATTTTTTACCACAAAACCTGTCGGTAAAGGCAGAGGATTAGGACTATCCATTGCTCACCAAATTGTAGTGAGTCAACATGGCGGTGAGTTGGACTGTGTTTCTCAACCGAATGTCGGAACTCAGATGACGATTAAACTTCCTTTTCAAAAATGCTTGTTGGGTTAAGATTACCCTTAAAAAATATAATTTGTTGTTTTTATAATTACTGTAAATCAACGTCTCTACTTCTTATCCTAAATCCGGGTTCCCCACCCCCGTTATAATTCAGTTATTTTTAAGGGGACGCAAGGGCAAGTGTAGCAGCGATTTTAATCGCTGTGGCAAAAGGGAGTAACAAAGGCGGATTTTGTATTATTCGAGGTAGTCCACACCTGAAAGTGGATGAAGCATCTGAAAAACACGGAGACAGGATAAAATCAAACATTACCGCATCGTTGGTTTTTCCATGCTTAATCTTAAAGATGCCCTTTTCGCCTTCATCTTGGTTGCACTTCTAATTCTAGTCGGGCGGTTGATTCACCAAAAAGTCCGCTGGATACAGAAACTCTACATTCCCGAATCAATTGTCGCCGGTGTGGTGGCGCTGTTGTTGGGACCTCAAGTGCTGGGTGCGATCGCAGGTTCAACTTCACCCCTGGCAAATGGCTTATTCCCCGAATCCATTCGGGATGTGTGGTCACAGTCTCCGGGGGTGTTCATCAATATTGTCTTCGCCGCTTTGTTTCTGGGTGAATCGATTCCTAATCCACGGGACATCTGGAATAAAGCCGCACCCCAAGTGGTATTTGGTCAAAGTCTGGCGTGGGGGCAATATGTAGTGGGTATTTTACTAACAATGCTGATCCTCATTCCCTTCTTTGATATTGATCCGACGGCGGCGGCTTTAATTGAAATTGCCTTTGAAGGGGGACATGGTACAGCCGCTGGGATGGCGGGAACGTTTCAAGAATTGGGTTTTCCAGATGGCGCTGACTTAGCTGTAGGATTAGCAACCGTGGGGATTGTGTCGGGGATTGTGACGGGAACAGTACTTGCCAATTGGGGGAGACGTAAAGGCTATGTTCAAGGCGTTCAGCAAAACGTGGCTGAACCCGACTGGTTTGAGGATTACACCCACAGTGAAACCCCGCAAATTCGGAGGGCGCGATCGCGATTGATGCGGAATATGTTGGTTGATCCGCTGTCGCTGAACTTCGGCTTTGTCGGATTAGCGATCGCGATTGGTTGGCTGATTCTTAATGGATTAATTTGGATCGAGTCTTTGACATGGGGGAGGGGGGGATTTGAAATGATGACCTATGTCCCCCTATTTCCCATGGCGCTGGTTGGCGGGATTATTGTGCAGTTGTTGATGGAACGGTTGGGACTCCATCCGCTGATTATTCGACCCCTAATGAATAATATTGCTGGGGTAGCCTTAGATATCGTCATCGTTACCGCCTTAGCAACAATTTCTCTAACTGTAATCGGAGCCAACCTTGGTTCTTTTATTATTCTGAGTATCGCTGGGATAGCTTGGAACATTTTTGCCTTCCTTTATCTCGCCCCTCGCGTGATTCCCTCCTACTGGTTTGAACGGGGTCTGGGTGATTTGGGACAATCCATGGGAGTCACCGCAACAGGTATTTTATTGTTGCGAATGGTTGACCCCGACAATCGATCGGGTGCCTTTGAAAGTTTTGCTTACAAACAGTTGTTTTTTGAACCCATTGTTGGCGGCGGATTATTCACCGCAGCCGCACCCAGTCTTATTGCTAAATTCGGTCTAGTTTCCATGTTGTTTCTCACGGGCGGAATTCTCATCGCTTGGCTGATTTTTGGATTTCTCGCCTTTGGCAAAAGTGCCAGACGAGCTAGAAAAGCGGAAAAGGGGATGAAGTAGGGACAGGCGTTAATTATTAATCGGTCACTGCTCACGGGTCACTGATTTTCCCTTTCTTGGCTTTGTACTCTAGAATGAGCATATCGACGAATCAGGAGGTATAGCAACCGCCAAGGATGTTAGGATACATAAGATTCTCCGGAGACGTTCCACGCCTTACGTCTCCAGATAGTTTGTTTGTGCTTGCTCGATGTGTCTACTGCTATATCTGGTTGCCTTTTCATCCCCGGATTCCGGTCATTGACCTAGATAAGTGTCCGCGAACCAGGAAATCCAAAAAGCGATTTTTGGAATCCCCAACTAATACGAAGTATTTTGGGGAGGATGTCAATTGTCTCTTACACTTGCAAGATCCATGCTGACACATCACCGCTTGCCGGTTTGTCTTTCGGTTGTATCGACTGATCTGCCGATTTGGTTCACTATCGAAACAGCGGCTACACTGTATCAAAAAGAACGCGATCGCTTTCATTTGCTCTTGAGAGAACCCCCACTCCCCGGAGGGGAATCGCTACACCCACCTCAAACTGATCCCACTAATGGGGTCAAGGGAACTCTGCACCGACTTTTGTGGCTAGAAATTTCCCCCTATCGGGTGATTATGACAATGCAGGCAAATGGTAACTTGAGTTATCGTCACCGTTGGGAGCGAGGGGTGTATGGTATCAGTCGTTATTGGCTTCAGGGAACCTCGAAGAAAAACCATCAGTCTTTGCAACTGCGAAACTATACCCGGATGCTGAAACTAGAGGGACACCCCTTACCCCAACATTTGGAACTTGACTATGAACTTTGGTCTGGCAAGGTTCAACTGGGTCACTACCTTCTCCGGCTACAGATTCATCATTAGATAAGATTGGGGATTAGATGGCAAAAAGGGGATACTCAAGGCGGATTTGGTATGATATCATTTCCGGTCAAACTGGTAACTTGTAACCTTTGGAATCGCATATCTGATTCCACCTTTGGCTCCCGTAACATCCCCCTGGTAACGAGGGATAATATGAATACTTGTGTGCCTCATCTTTTGTCCCGCCTCTTTATTCACGTTGATTCCCACATTAAACCCATCCGGATGAAATTGATCCTTTAAAAATTCTTGCACTTTGTTTACCATAAACCAGCAGGCAGATTGTTCTTTAAAGTCCAGATCAAAATAATTGGCGACATGACGTTTAGGAATAATCAAGACATGACCAATGCTAGCTGGATAACCATCAAACATGGCATAAGCCGTTGCTGACTCGGTGAGTATCCGGAGATTTTTCCGAGGGTTGCAAAAGAGGCACTTATTTTCAGAATGTCTTTGATGGTTATAATGAACGTACTCGTAAATTTCGCAATACTCGTCTAGGTGAAGGGATTGGAAGGGCAGTTTAACTATGCACTGATACGTCGGCTTTTTATGAATATAATGTTCTCGAAACCCTTCTTTTTTTAGATCCCGCCTCACGGCATAATAAGCTTTTCCGCCCGGTTTTAACAAATGTGAAACGTTCATGAGAACAGTTGCTTGTTCTTCAGCAAACAGAACATTTAAAACATAAAAGCATAGGATGGTATCAAATTTATGATTGGGGTATTCTGGGAAATAGTAAGGGTCATACCCAGTGATGTCAAAGCCTTTTTGCTGTAAAAGTTTAACATCATTGCCAAAGCCACAACCAAAGTCTAGAATTTTACCGTGAAGCCGATTTGTTTCGAGGAGAAGCTGTCCAGGGAATGATAGATAAACTCTGTCTTTGGCGGTGAGATGACTGAATTGATTGGTTTGCTTTTTCATAGGAGAGGGGACAACAAAAAAAGCCTGCTAACCCCGATGCAGCATGAGCGGTGGTCAAGAGATTAATCCGCGATCGCGTTCACCAAGACTTCCGCTAACGTCATCTCCGCCATGTCATCTAGGGTAATCGTGTCAGCAATATCAAACTTAGCACCCGCCCCTTCTAGTTCGTCATCCAGAATCTGGAGAAATCGCTTCGCTGTGGGATCATTCCCAACTTGCATCAGCGAAATTCCCAATTCCTCATCTCGATCCATTTGACGCGATGCTTCAATAATCACCCGCATCACGGCTTTACGATCATCGGGTTCGCCATCAGTAACCACTAAAATCGTTTCCCCATCGGGTTTTGCTTCTCCTGCGGCTTTGCGCTGAAAATAGTTATCCGTGGCATCTTTGAGGACAGAGGCTAAGTCAGTACGCCCCATCGGTTCATTTTCTTGAAAAATTTGAGTCACTTTATCTGAGGTAACATTATCGTAGCGTCTAAAGCGACTGGAAAACAGGTAAACAGTGATACCATTAGCATCTAACTGTTCACATTTTCGGGCAACAGCTAAGGTTGATTCCTGAACCGTTTCCCAACGGCTTTTTCCACCGGGTTGATCCGGTGTGGACATGCTACCGCTTTTGTCGATAATTAAGGTGTAATCTCGATCTGGCATAATAAAAATCTATAAAAGGAACAGGGAACAAGGAAAATTAATTTGTAGGGGCGGGTTTGACTGATCACGTTATTAATTAAACTAATAACTGGAGTAAACCCACCCTGCTTGAGGATTAATCCTGAATGGCATTCAGCAAGATTTCGGGTAACGTCATATCCGCCATATCATCGAGGGTAACGGTGTCAACGATATCGAATTTAGCACCCGCCCCTTGCAATTCATCATCAAGGAGCTTGAGAAATCGCGTTGCTGTGGAATCATTGCCCACTTGAATCATGGAAATGGCTAATTCTTCATCCCGATCCATTTGACGCGACGCTTCCACAATTACTCGCATCACAGCTTTGCGATCGTCGGGTTCTCCATCGGTAATTACTAAAATGGTTTCCCCTTGAGGTTTAGTTTGTCCCGCCGTTTTGCGCTGAAAGTAGTTATTAATAGCATCCTGAAGTACACTAGCCAAGTCAGTCCGCCCCATAGGGTCATTTTCTTGGAAGATTTGCGCTACTTTGTCTGAGGTAACGCCATCGTAGCGTTTAAACCGACTGGAAAAGAGGTAAATGGTGATACCATCGGGGTCAAACTGTTCACATTTTCTGGCAAGGGCGAGAGTGGACTCTTGGGCAGTATACCAACGGGTTTGTCCACCGGGTTGGTCGGGCGTTGACATGCTGCCACTTTTGTCGATGATTAGGGTGTAGTCGCGGTTTTCCATAACTGAATCTGCCATAACACTAATTTCACGGATTTATTACAGAGATTGGGGTGGGGGTGTTAGATGTTGGTCACACTGATTTCACGGATTTATTACAGAGATTGGGGTGGGGGTGTTAGATGTTGGTCACACTGATGACACGCTCGGTTTTGGTATTGAACATTTAGTTTACCTCTATGCGTACCTGAGGTTGTACGCCTCTAGGTTGAATGTCACCTCCTTAGGGTTGGTGGGCAATGCCCACCCTACGGTATATCCTAACTTTTCACCAGAAGTCTAGAAACCTGAGTAGAGACGCGATGCCAGAAGCGTCTGGGCGGGTTTAGTCACCTTTCTTGTGCAACCGAAAAGTTAGTAGTGAAACCCGCCCCTACAAGTTAAATGATTCTACCTTCCCCCACGGGGATTAAAGGATTAGGATCACTTCCAACCAGCTCGATCCATTAATTTAACGGCTTCTGGGTTTTTTTCTCCATAAGTGACGACATCTAACTCCGATTCCTTGAACTCACCAAAGCTAGAGACAACGGAATTGGCTTCCATCTCCGTCACGATAGGATACTCATTCCCTTGATTGGCAAAGATTTCTTGGGCTTCTGGCGTAACCAGATACTCTAAAAACTTAACCGCATTGTCTTTGTTCGGCGCATTGATAACGACACCGCCGCCGCTGATGTTGATATGAGTCCCATCGGCGGTTTGATTGGGGAAGAACACGCCCACTTTTTCGGCTACTTCTTGATCTTCAGCCGCATCAGACTGTTTGAGACGGGCAACATAGTAATGGTTGACTATTGCTACATCACATTGACCCGCTGCTACGGCTTGAATTTGGGAGGTGTCATTCCCTTCGGGGGGACGGGCAAAATTAGCCACTAAGCCTTTTACCCAGTTTTCTGTCTCTTGTTCTCCTTTGCTTTCGATCTTAGAGGCGACTAAGGATTGGTTGTAGATATTTTCGGAACTGCGGATGCAAACCCGTCCTTTCCATTCGGGTTCGGCTAAAGCCTTGTATGTGGAGAGTTCCTCTGGCTGAACATTTTCTTGGTTATAGACGATGATTCGCGCCCGTTTGGATAACCCAAACCACTGTCCTTGGGAATCGCGTAGATTGGCGGGAATTGCTGATTCTAGCGTTTCTGAGGAAACTGGTTGCAACAATCCATCCTCTTGCGCCCGCCACAGGCGTCCCACGTCAACGGTAATTAATACGTCAGCCGGACTGTTTGCCCCTTCACTCTTAATCCGTTCAATTAACTCATCGGCGTCCCCTTCAATCAGGTTCACCTTGATCCCCGTTTCTTCGGTGAAGTTCTCGTAGAGAGCATCATCGGTGTCATAGTGACGGGCGGAATAGAGGTTAATTTCACCCGCATCGGCTGTATTACCCGTCGCACCATCAGTATTTGCCGTATTAGCTTGTTCGTTGGGACTTGAACAGCCCGCCACGACGAATAGGGCGAGTCCAGAGCAGAGTCCAATTATACTACGTCTAGTAATTTTCATTAGTGACCAGTTTTGCCGTGATTTGAGTTGAGTACCAGTGAAGTGCGATCCGTTATTGGTGATCCGTTACCACCAGAGATGAATATCCTAGCCCGTCTGGGATTTGGCGAAGTTGCCAAGGGTTCACTCAGGTTGACCACGCTGCACTGGAGTGGATAGATGATTATTGTACCTGTTAATGCAAGTAATTCTTAATTGAGGAGTAATTATCCTGGCAATTGGCATGAAAGCCATGTATAGACATGCTTTTGAAGTGTTTCCCAGCCGATGTGTTGGGGCGGGTTTGACCGACCGGGCGATATCATTTAAAGGCTGCCTGTTAGTTGTTTCATCCCAATCAACCCTTAAGTTTCATCCCAATCAACCCTTAATATGATATGGCATACAGTGACTTTAGCCTAGACAAAGTCGTGAAAACCTTTGAGTTAACTATTTGTGATCAAATCAAAATGTTTTCATCTATACCGGAACTAGAATGCAGCAATTATCTACTAGAGACTCTAGATTATAACGTACCGTTAGCTCTAGCTAGTAATACCGAAAAATCCCGCTCAGAGATGATTATTGCTCCCATTCATTAATGTCTAATCGTTTCTGCTGTTCCTCTGTTGTTTCAACCTGAACCAATTTGATTGACTGAACGTATTGATAGTGAGGACAATCCATTGCCAGACGATCGCGCCTATTGGTTAGCTTGGTCACAAGTCCCTCGTGTGGGACCGGTGTTGCTGCAACGCCTACAGCAGCATTTTGACACCTTGGCAGAGGCTTGGGCGTCTCCAGCGAGGGAGTTGGGTAGGGTAGAAGGGTTTGGGCTGCGGTTAATCGAAGCAGTAGAGGAGACGCGATCGCACCTCAACCCCGAAGAGTTTCTGGAACAGCACTGTGTCAAAAATCCCTATTTCTGGACACCTGCTGATCCCGATTACCCCCGCTTATTGCTAGAGATTCCTAGTCCGCCGCCAGTATTGTACTACCACGGACAGGTTGATCGGCAGGAAAATCAGGGGATGAAGCCGATGGTTGCGATCGTCGGAACTCGCGAACCAACCGATTATGGCAAGCGTTGGACAAAGAAAATTAGTGCCGCGCTGGCAAAAAAAGGCTTTACTGTAGTATCTGGAATGGCAGCCGGGATAGATACCGAAGCCCACAAGGGATGTTTAGAGGCTGGTGGGAGGACGGTAGCCGTTTTTGGTACAGGAATTGATGTGATTTATCCGCCTAGGAATAAATTACTGTACGAGACTATTTTAGAACAGGGATTGGTATTAAGTGAATATCCGGCAGGAACCAAGCCGAATCGCCCTCATTTTCCCCAACGCAATCGAATTATCGCCGGCTTGAGTCGGGCGGTTTTGGTGATGGAAGCCCCGACGAAATCAGGGGCGTTGATTACAGCGTATCAAGCGAATGAGTTTTGTCGCGATGTGTATGCGTTACCGGGTTCGTTGGATAATCCTAATGCTGTGGGATGTTTGGGATTATTGAGTCGGGGGGCAAATGTGATTTTGAGTGAGGGGCATTTGTTGGAAATGTTGGGGGCGATACCGGAATTAGATACCGGGAAACAGTTGTCTTTATTTGAGCCAGAACCTGTTAAAATGACGCCGAAGTTAGCGCCAGAGTTGGCAAAGGTGTTTCAGGTTTTGGGGATTGAACCGACGCCCTTAGATGTGATTGTCCAGGAAACAGGGATGACAGTGGCGGAGGTTTCTAGTGTTTTGTTGCAGTTGGAATTAGAGGGGTTAGTGTCGCAGTTACCGGGGATGTTATATCGGCGAAATTGAATCATTATTTTATCGTAGGGGCGCACAGACGTGCATCCGTGTCAACTTAACCTACAAAAAGAAAGCAATACCTTGAGCTGACCCCTCCCTAACCCTCCCCTTGGCAAGGGGAGGAAACATTTCCCCCCTTAGCAAGGGGGGATTAAGGGGGGTTAACATTAAGGTCACGAGATTCAAACTCTGACAGGGAAAAACTTTTCAGCTTAAGTTGACACCAATGACAGACGTGCGCCCAGTTTTGGATTTATAGCAACCGCCAAGACAGTTAGGACACATCGGATTCGTAGAGACGTTCCGGTGGAACGTCTCCAGAGAGTGTGTTTGTCCTAATCGATGTGTCTACTGCTATAACTTAGGATAAATGGTACTGACTGGCATGCTGGTGGGCAATGCCCACCCTACAGATACCAAAGTAAGTCTCCGGCTACAAATACATTCGGGTCATCTTTAAATAGAGCATCACAGCCGCCTTGGATTTTGGTAATCCATTGATATTGAAGGGTGCTGTCTGCTATCGGTTTACCATCACTAGAGGGATAAATGATTTCTTCTTTGGCGAGTGTCATAGTATTAAAGCCTAAGTTGAATTTACTTAGTCATAAGTTGTTGTGTTGTCGTTGATGGATATTGATTAAATTGTATCAAAATTTGCCTCTCTAATAAGATTATCCTGTAGGGGCGACCCGCTTGCATAAATTGACAATTGTATCTATTCAATTTGAACGGGTCGCCCTTTGTTTTCAGGGGAATTATAAACATCTGAGTCGGGGCGGGTTTAGTCACATCTGGGTGCAACCAAAAAGATAGTTGTGAAACCCGCCCCTACACATTTAACACGAATGTCGCTGAATTAAGTTCGTAGTAGGCACTTTAGTGCCAGAAGCGCTAAAGCGCTGACTACAAACTCTAAAGTCAGTGCAATTTAAGTTAACACTAACGTTGTTTAGATTGGATTGTGCAAACAAAATTTATGTTTAAAATTATATCATATATCGCTTTTTTTGTTATCGAATTGTGCCAATTTATTCTGAGCAAATTCCCTAACTTTTTCATCAGGATCATTTTCGGCTCTGTCGCGCAGCAAGGGTAGAGTCTGGGGATTATCAGGATATTGTTTGATAATGATTTCAAGTGCTAATTGCCGAGGATTGTTTTGCCAGTCCTTCTCTCGCACAAAGGGATCATTCAGAGCGCGATCGCGTAATAATTCAAATAGCCATGGCTCATCTTTCCAGCCTTTGGCTAATTCTTCCACTGCTGCAAGTCGCACACGCCAATCGTCATCAGATTGGGCTTTTTGTTTGAGAATCGGTAAGGTGTCTGGGTCATCTTTCCAGCCTTTGGCTAATTCTTGCACCGCTGCACGTCGCACAGCCTCATCGTTATCAGATTGGGCTTTTTGTTTGAGAATCGGTAAGGTGTCTGGGTCATTTTTCCAGCCTTTGGCTAATTCTTTTACCGCTGCATATCGCACATCCCACTGATCATCAGATTGAGCTTTTTGTTTCAGCCAAGGCAAGGTATCTGGGCCATTTTTCCAGCCTTTGGCTAATTCTTGCACCGCTGCATGTCGCACATCATGATGGCGATCAGATCGGGCTTTTTGTTTGAGAATCGGTAAGGTATTTGGGTCATCTTTCCAGCCTTTAGCTAATTCTTGCACCGCTGCTTGTCGCACAGTCGAATCATCATCAGATTGGGCTTTTTGTTTCAGCCAAGGTAAGGTGTCTGGAGAATCATGCCAGGTTGTCGCAATTGCCGCAACCGCTTGAATACGAATTTCTCGAACTAAAATGAATTCCCTCATAGAAGATGGTTCGTAATAATAATGTAAGTCGTACTGGGTTAACCCTTTTAACTGGTTCAGTAATTGAGTTGCTGTCGATGCAATTACCGAACGATTCCGCACCTCAGAAAGGCAATCCGCCGCTAGAAACACATTAATAAACCTCGCCGCTTCCCCCGACTGATTCCTCAAATAATCTATAATCTCCCCAGCTAACCTTGGTTCAATCATCCCCACAATCAACCGTAACACTTCATGCCAAGACTCATCCTGCCAATGCTTGCCAAAAACCTCGGTTTTCAACTCCTCCAGAGAAATTGTTCGTTCTTTCTCAAACTGCCAAACATATTCCCAGGCGCAGAAATATTCTAAAAACGTCCGATGCACAAAGGCATAATAATCCGCCCCCATGAAACATAATATAAAATTACGTTCCCGCAGTTGCTTTATCATCACCCGCGCCACCGCCCTAGGATTGTTGATATCTAAGGTTTTCAGATAATCTGTCAAAATCTGCTCTAACTCATCCGCCGCAATCAGATTACCCGCCAACCCTTTCTCCGCCCCTTGCATCTGATAAGCAACCCGACGCAACATCGCCTGTTTATCTTTATAATCAATGGTTTGAATCTCTAACTGTTGATGTTCGACTAACGCCCGTTCTACATCCCATTGATACAGCAATACCTGCGAGGCTTGGTTATATAATTCGGGTCTATCTCTGGGTAATTCTCGATTGCGATTTAATATTGCCATCATGGTTAGCAATAAGGGATTCTCAGCGAGTTTGCGAATCGCTTTTGAGGTATCAATTGACCGTTGTAGTCGTTCCTGCGTCCTCTGTTTTTCTGCTTTATCGGTAAAGGTTAAATCATGCCAACGGGTAATAAAATCTTGAATCTGATCTGCCTCCAAATCTTGCAACATAAAATGATCAAACTGAGCATCTCTTAAGCGCTGTGGTTTATAGCCAATCACGCGAGAGGTGACAATTACTCGCACATCAGGATAATCATTAGTGAAGCGATGAATATCAGTAATCACATCCTCCCGTTTGCCCGGATCAAATACCTCATCCAAGCCATCAAACATGACCAAAGCATTTCCGGCTTTTAACTGTTCCACCAGTTGATGCTGATTCAGATGACAGACAATCCCACTGCTATCATGGAAGAATTCCAGGAAATTCTTACATTGTCCCGCATCGCGATTTCGCATATAGGTGCGTAATTCAATCAGCAGGGGAATCGGCTGGAAACTGGCATCATTGGGTGTAGAATTTGCCCAATCTAATGCCAAATATTGCAATAAGGTGGATTTGCCTGAACCCGGATCACCGAGAATCACCAGATATCGATAGTTATCTTTATCGTTAATAATTTCATTGATGGGGCGGATTGGCTGTTGAGAATAAACCTGTTTATATTCGGTTAACTCTTCGATGGATATATCTGTGTCGAGTTGATTACTCTCTCGCAGTCGCCGTTGATGTTCTTTGGGCAGTTCATAGACTTGGGGTAATACCTGATGAACTTGTCGCACATTTTGCGGAATGAAGATTTGCCAGAGTTTCAGTTGGTTATAGGCGCAGCCTGTTGTCTCTAAACTGGATAGATTTAAGTTGCTGTAGCGTTCCCGTAATCCCTCTTGATATTTGGGTAAATTAAAATCCGGAGGAATTCCAGCAATTTCTCGAACTTTTTCTTCTATGGATTCCTGAATCTCTAATTCTAACAGTTCCTTTAATTTTGGCGAATTTCGGACAAGGCGTTTCACTTCCTTGACATATTTCTTGGCAACCCCATCCCAGTTAAACCCAGTCGGCATATCGGGTGAATAGCGCTGTACCCAGATTATCCTTAATTGATTAGCGTCTATGACTCGACAATCTTTTTCAAAGACTTTTCCCAATAGCGGTTTTACTTCGTCATCTCGGATAAACCGCCCGATTTCGACTTGATAGGTGTCGCGGATTTCTGCTCCGGTTAACTCACATTCAAATAATAGTTCGTCTTCGATGAGTTTCAAGAATTGGGCTAAGGCTTCCAGTAAGGCTTTTTTGAGGATATCCGGTGAGGCTAACAGTACCCCCTCTCTGAGGCAGTCTTTGAAGAAATCGTTAACGTACTCTTCCAGCTTTTCCTGCTGTAGTTTCAGCCAAATCTCTTTGAGTTCTAAGTTTTTAACGATTAAAGCGCCGACACTACTCAAAGCTGTCCCCGGTTCCACCATGATGCAATTCCTACAGGAAACTCATTTTTACCATTTTAGGCAAGAATACTTTTGTCGGTTGGGTTGAGGTAAGTAGGCTGAGACTTCTCGTACTCGCCTAGGAGAACTTGAAGGGTAGAGTAACCTAACTTTAATGGTACTGAAAATTTGCATTTTTGGCTCGCCGAAACTCTTGATATAGCGTAGGGTGGGCATTGCCCACCAACATACCAGTCAGTGCCATTCAACCTAACTTCAGTATCAGAAGGCACTCAGGTTGGGGGTATCTGATTGTCCCTTGTTAACGGGCGGGTAATTTCCGCTGCGCTGCACAGGGGTTAGCCTGTTGGGTAACAAGCGTCAACCCAACCTACTGGCTACTGGCGTGGCTTGAGGTGTAAGTGGGGTGTAGTGACGTGGCACACCTAAGCAAGATGAATTAACCCCACGCCCGGAAAACCTATAAAATCAGGGGCTCGCATCCCCTACTACGAACATAGACGTCATCCTGATACTATTTCTCGTAATACATTATCCATAAATGTATGACAAGTGTATGTCATTTTTGTATGACAATTTGCTGAATTGTCACTGAATAAGTCAGGGTTTCATATAGAGCTTGGTTGGCTTAAAGATAAAATTTTAATTCTGCAAATAGAAAATTAATTAACTTGAATACTGTTTTTTATTTATTGCCCATAAATTATAAACAATTGATAAATTTGTTGCCGAAAATACATCCAGTGCAATAGCATAGGAATGATGTCGAAAACAGTCTGATAGGATAAAAAAGCTGGGTGTCTCTAGTGGTCTGGGTTAAACGCTCCTATAGAATGTATATCAATCAAAGCCAATACCTCGTCAGGTTATTTGGCTTCAATCTTGCTCAAACCCAGCATTTGTGAACAGGCTGATTTTCCATTCTAAATTCAGCCAAAAACGATGATAGGCTCTCGTCCTACAGATTGGCTAAACCAGGGTTATCTATGATTATGAGCAAACTTAAATTCAACTGAACTAAACAGCAAGTATCCTGCGATGACCTACACCTTGACAGACTTACGATTTTGCAGCATACGTTTGGCTTATCCTTTAGGAAAAATGCCCTGAGTAAATTTACCGATAAAGGCGTAATCAATTCCATCCCTGTGCTAAGAATCTCCTCTAATCTGGCAAAACAGAGGACTAGGGGAGTTTCCCAGGAAATGAATGGACTGTATTTTCTCTCCTCCCATCTCCAGCAGGGAGACGGGATTGTTCAACAGAATCTAGAGTGGTAGGTAACCAGCCATGTTGGCAAAATTTCTCAAAAATTTATCCAACCAGAAAAAACTTCAGAATCAAATTCTATTGCTGCTGTTTTTAAGCAGTCTTATTCCAGTCTCGATTGTGGGACTTTATGGAATATTTTCGTCCACTACCGCCCTATCCGAATTATCGGAAACTCAACTCGAGAATAAAGTTGCTGACGACGCCGAAAATATTGGCGCTGTCTTAGAGGGGATTAATGAGGATGTGTTGTTCCTAAGTGAAATTCCCGCAATTCAAGGAATTATCCGAGCGGAAACGGGTGGTGGAACGGATTCGCAAAGCAATCAATCGGCTGATGCTTGGGTAGAACAAGCCGAGACTATTTTTGCGAGTCTAATGGAAGCGAAGTCTGACTATATGCAGCTTCGGTTTCTTGACGAAAACGGTCAGGAAGTGGTAAGAGTTGATTCCGATGGGACGACGACAACAGTTATCCCGAAATCTGAGTTGCAAAATAAAGGCGATCGCGACTATTTTACGGAAGCGATAAAACTCGCTCCAGGTGAGGTTTATGTCTCCCCGGTGAACCTGAACCAGGAACGGGGACAAATCGAAACACCGTTTAAACCTGTGATTCGCTACGCCACACCTGTTGTTAACTCAGCCGGGGAAAAACAGGGGATTGTGATTGCTAATGTCTTTGCCAATCAGTTCCTCCAATTTATCGAAGATGCCAATTTAAGTAGGGGAGAACAGGCGTTACTGATTAATGCAGAGGGCTACTATCTTTCCCATCCCGACGATGATAAAGAGTGGGGATTTGATCGGGATATTGATGAAACATTGGCAAAGGATTATCCTGAGCAAATTGTTGAGCAAATTCTCCAAGGTGAACAGGGATTGATTGGTACAGGAAGTAATGAACTAATCAGCTATGCAAAAGTTGATCCAGCGCCGAATCAACCTGGCTTTTTAGTGGCTATCCGTACCGTTCCTAAAAGCACGATTTTTGCGTCTGTAAATGCCTTTAAACTGGTGGCGACACTGATCATTTTAATCTCCCTCGCCGCCGTGCTACCTGTAGGTGTTTTCCGGACACGCCAACTGGCGGATTTAATCAAACACATTGTGACTCGGATCTCCACCGCTAGCCAAGAAATCTTTTCCACTTTAGAAGAACAAGAACGGGTGGCGAGTCAGCAAGCGGCTTCGGTGAATGAAACCACCACCACCATGGATGAGCTAGAAGCCTCCTCCCGACAATCCGCCGAGCAAGCCAAGGCTGCTGTAGCCGCCGCTCAGAAAGCCCTGGAACTGACTCAGGGAGGAACACAAGCGGTAGGTGAAACCCTCGAAGGGATGTACATTCTGGAAAATAAAGTCGGCGCGATCGCACAACAGATTGTTCGTCTTTCTGAACAGGCGAATCAAATTGGTAGTATTTCTCAGTTGGTGTCTGAATTAGCTAACAAAACTAATATGTTAGCGCTCAATTCTTCAGTAGAAGCCGTGCGTGCGGGAGAACATGGTAAAGGCTTCTCTGTGGTTGCTAATGAAATTCGCAAATTAGCCGATCAAAGTCAACAATCTGCAGATAAAATTAGTCTTCTGGTTTCAGAAATTCAAAGTGCGATAAACTCAACCGTAATGGTGACTGATGAAGGCACAAAAACCGTCGCATCCGGTGTACAAATTGCCCAAAAAACCAATGACGCCTTTACTGGTGTAGCCGATGCGGTTGACAAAGTGGTGTTAAACAATCAACAAATATCCCTGAACTTGAAACAGCAAGTCGATGCGATTCAACAAGTCGTTGAGGCAATGGAAACCATTAATAAGGGAGCCAAAGAAACCGCCACGGGTATTAATCAAACCAAGATAGGTACTCAGCAACTGAACGAAACCTCTCTGGAATTGCAACAGATGGTTTAAATGTGCGGGGATGTTTCAGACGTACCATGCTACGTCTGAAACATTCAGTCAGGGCGGGTTTAGTTACATGTGAGGGTAAGAAAGGATAATAGTAAAACCCGCCCCGACAAACTAGATCTCTGTTCCCTAACTAAGGACAAATGACAAATGACAATGATAGACGACAATGATAGACGATGAAGAACTGCGAAATTTGTATAAAACGGCGGGCAAAGAACGTCTAGAGAAACTCGCTGTCGGTTTGCAACATCTACAAAAAAACCAAGACAATGAGACAACTTTAGAACAGTTGCTGCGAGACGTTCACAGCCTAAAAGGAGACTCCAAAAGTTTAGGCGTTGAGGCTGTAGAAACCCTTGCCGATCGCCTGGAATGGACTCTGGGACGAATTAAACGCCAAAAGCTGGTTTTTTCGCCCTCTGTGAGTCAAGTTCTTGAACACGGATTAGATGCAATTCGTCTTTTCGTCGCCGAAGCTGTCACCGGTCAACCTAGTGGTGTAAATTTAGCTGAGATACTGGATCAATTTCAACAAATGGCTGTTGAGCCAGTAGAAAAAGCCGTAGGTAGAGACGTGAAGGTGGAACGTCTAGAGGGAGAGGAAATGAGCGCAAGTACAGACATTCCGGTGGAACCTCTATCATTTGAATTAGCCGAAAGCTATATCGATGATGATGAATTACGACAAGTGTATCAACTTGCTAGTGGTGAACGGTTACAAAGCCTAGAGGCTGGATTACATCATTTGACACAACATCCAGAAGATGAATCTATCTGGGAACAATTGCGCCGGGAAGCCCATACTATTAAGGGTGATTCTCGTAGTGTTGGCGTGGAAACCGTGGAAATTTTGGCTCATCCCCTCGAAGAAATTATCGAGAGCCTCAAATCCCAACCCACCGCGTTTACCCCCCAAGTTAGCCAAACCTTACATCAAGGATTAGATGCTATTAGCAAATTAGTCCAAGAAGCCGTAACCGGTCAACCCAGTCTAGTGGATACCACTCAGGTGCTAGAACAATTTATGCTGGTGCTGGAAAATTGCCAACAATCGGCTGTGGCTTCTCCGGTTCAGGAGGATACTCCTAGAGAAGAATGTCTATCCTCTGAATTAGCAGAAATAGCAGAAAGCTATATCGACGATGATGAATTACGACAGGTGTATCAACTCACCAGTGATGAACGGTTGCAAAGCCTAGAAACTGGGTTACGTGATTTAGCAGAAAATCCAGAAGACGAAGCCATCTGGGAGAAATTGCGGCGAGAAGTTCATAGTCTCAAAGGCGATTCTCGTAGCGTTGGTGTGGAAACCGTGGAAATTTTGGCTCATCCCCTGGAAGAAATTATCGAGAGCCTCAAATCCCAACCCACGGCTTTTACCCCCCAAGTTAGCCAAACCTTACATCAAGGATTAGATGCTATTAGCAAGTTAGTTCAAGAAGCGGTAACGGGTCAACCGAGTGTGGTGGATACGACTCAGGTGTTGGAACAATTAATTATTGTACTCGAACATTGCCAACAATCGGCTGTGGCTTCTCCGGTTCAAGAGGAAGCAGGGTTTGTCGAGGCGGGTTTTACTAATAACGTTCACTTCACTCAACCCACCCCACCTCAACCCTCTCCTACCCCTCAACTCGCCCCTAGCTTTATCGAAGATCAAGAACTACGAGAGGTGTATCAACTCTCTAGTACCGAACGGTTGCAGATTTTGGAAGCTGGGTTACTGTATTTAGAAAAAGATCCTGATGATGAAGCTACCTTAGATCAATTATTGCGGGAAGCCCATAGTCTCAAAGGGGATTCTCGTAGCGTTGGCGTCGAATCGGTAGAAACCCTAACCCATCATATCGAAGAAATTTTTGATCGCATCAAATCTAAACAGCTTGGTTTTACTGTCAAAGTCAGTGAAAGCCTCTATGATGCATTAGAGGCAATCAGTCGCTTAGTTGATGAAGCGGTAACGGGTCAACTCCAGGGAGTCGATACGGCGCAAGTGCTGAACCAATTAATCGTCGCAACTGAAGCGTCAGCACAATTACCTCCTGTGGTAACTGTCTCCAAATCAGCGACTCCGCCCATTTCTCCCCCGGCTTCCCTGAAGATTGTGGGTTTACCTGATGTCCAATCCTCCCCATCGGAGCGCCCCCTCAGCGCTACGTTGATTGAAGATGAGGAACTGCGGGACGTTTATAAACTCGCCAGCTTTGAACGTTTACAGAAACTAGAAACGGGATTACTGCAATTAGAAAAGTATCCTGATAATCAAACCATTTTAGACGAATTACTGCGAGAAGCCCATAGTTTAAAAGGAGACTCCAGAAGCGCAGGCGTTGAACCCGTTGAAGCCTTAATTCACCACGTTGAAGAGATTTTAGGGGGGATTAAACTCAAGCCAACAATTTTAACCCCAGATATTAGCGATCGCTTGTATCAAGGATTGGATGCAATGGGTAAACTGGTACAGGAAGCGGTGACGGGTCAACCAACAGGTGTAAATACTGTGGAGGTTCTCAATCAGTTACTAGCGGTTTCTCCCCCTAGCTTACCTGATGCTGTACCGATTCCTATTAAACCCCTTCCCCCTCAACCCTCGATATCCAAAACCCCAGGAATCAGTGACGCCTACCGTATCGATACAATTCGCGTTCCCACTCGTGAGTTGGATACTTTAATGGCGCAAGCTGAGGAACTGAATGTAACTAAACTTCGCATTGCATACACAGCATCAGAAGTTGAGGAACTGGTGACACTTTGGCAAGAATGGAAAGCCTTTTCTCGTCAAGCCCGATTCGGTGAGGGGATAGCCAATGAAATTAACCCATTCCAAGAACGCTTAGACCAAAAGATTAACGCCTTGCGAACCGCTACCCAGGATAATACCACCAACCTGGATTTAATTGCTGAGGATTTACGGGAGAGAATTCAAACCCTACGACGATTACCCCTGTCTACCATTTTCCAGTTGTTTCCGCGTATGGTGCGGGATTTAGCCCGAAAACAGGCTAAACAGGTAGAGTTAGTGATTGAAGGGGGAGACACGATGGCGGATAAAAATATTCTGGAGGATATTAAAGATTCTTTAACCCATCTGATTCGCAACGCGATCGATCATGGGGTGGAAACACCTGAGGAACGCGAGAAAATGGGTAAACCTCCAGTGGCAAAAATTTGGCTCCGGGGTAATTTAATTGGTAATATGATTGTCATCGAAGTCGCCGATGATGGGCGCGGACTTGACTTAGAACAAATTAAGCAGACGGCGATTAAACGCAAACTTTACCAACCCGATGAGCTGGAACGGATGAATTCTAGCCAAATTTATGAACTCATTTTTGCCCCAGGATTCTCCACGCGAACCTTTATTACCGAAATTTCCGGTAGGGGGATTGGCTTGGATGTGGTACGGACAAATATTGAACGACTCAAAGGCGCGATCGCGATCGAATCGACTCCAAATCAAGGAAGTAGGTTCCGTATCCAGCTTCGCACAACTTTGGCAACGGTTAATGCGTTATTTGTTGAGGTTCAGGGAATTATCCAAGCCCTCCCCATTGAATTTGTCCAAACCAGTTTACTCCTTTCTCCTGATGAAATAGAAACCATTGATGGGCGCGAGAGTTTAAAATGGATGGATCAAACGGTTCCTGTCGCCAATCTCGCCGATGTATTGGAACTGTCAAACTCCCCAAGCTACGCCCTTACCGCCAAAAAGGAAACGCCGATTTCTGAGTTGCGATCGTGTATTCTGCTCAAGGTTGGAGAGGAACTCTCTGGGTTTTTAGTGGATCGCCTTTTGGATACCCAAGAAATCCCCCTCAAACCTCAAAGTTTGTTATTAAAGCGGGTGCGAAATGTTTTGGGTGCAACTATTCTCCCCACGGGGGATGTTTGTATGATTCTCAATCCTGCTGATTTAATTAAATCGCTGCAAAAACAAAGTCTCTCAACGGTTTCTGTTCAAGCCAAGACGGTTCTGCAAGCTAAACCCACGATTCTCTTAGTCGAAGATTCCCTCGCGGTTCGTACTCAAGAAAAACGACTTTTAGAACGAGCGGGATATGAAGTAGTGATTGCTGTCGATGGATTAGAAGGTTATACAAAACTCAGAAGCCGTCATTTTGATGCGGTGGTTTCTGATGTAGAAATGCCTCATTTAGATGGGTTATCGCTAACGGCAAAAATTCGCCAGCATCCAGACTATCAAGACTTACCGATTATTTTGGTAACCACTTTGGATTCAGAAGCAGATCAACAACGGGGTGCCCAAGCAGGAGCGGATGCTTACATTATTAAAGGTAAGTTTAATCAAGCATTTCTTTTAGAAACCTTAAGCCGACTGGTTTAATTGAGTTAGGTTTGTACGTAGTTGGCACTTTAGTGCCATAATCCCTAAAGCGATTACTACAAAAATCTAGGATATAAACGAATAAAAAATGAACAATGACGATTAAAGTTTTATTAGTTGAAGACTCCAAAATATCTTTAGTGATTCTCAGACGAATTCTGAATGAATTCCCCCAAATGGAGGTAGTCGGAGAAGCGCCAAATGGGTTAGAAGCGTTGAGGCTAATTCCTAAAGTTCAACCCGATGTGATTTGTACGGATCTGCACATGCCTCAGATGGATGGGTTGGAATTCACCACTGAAGTGATGAGTCACTATCCTAAACCGATTCTAGTCTTAAGTGTTTCAGTACAGCATGAAGATACCCATCATATCTTTGATGTTCTCGAAGCAGGGGCTGTCGATATTTGTCCCAAACCGATTGCTGGATTAACCATGGGTAATCAGGCATTTAATCGAGAATTAATTAATAAAATTATTGTCCTGTCTGGCGTTAGAGTATTCAAGAAAAAACCCAAGCCTTTAGTTAAACCTAAGCCGATAAATCTGCAAGATCTGACGTTTGCTCCAGCAACATCCTATCCGAAACCTAAAATAATTGCCATTGGCACATCAACGGGTGGACCTCCGGCGTTGCAGGAAATCCTTTCTCAACTTCCAGCTAATTTTTCCGTTCCCATAATTTGTGTTCAGCACATTTGTCAAGGTTTTTTACAGGGGTTAATCGATTGGTTATCTGCTACTTGCAAGTTACCGATCAAAATTGCCCAATCTGGATATAAACCTCAACCAGGAATCATTTATTTTCCTCCAGAGCAACATCATTTAGAGTTAAATAATCAGGGTGATTTTGTTTGCTCAGATAAACCTGCTTTAGACGGGCATCGTCCATCAGTAACGGTAACATTTGAGTCTGTCGCCAAAGTATACGGCAAGAAAAGTACAGCAATATTATTAACAGGAATGGGTAGAGATGGAGCAAAAGGAATGTTGGCAATTGCCCAAGCTGGCGGGTTAACCATTGCTCAAGATGAAGCCACGTCAATCATCTTCGGGATGCCGAAAGAAGCCATTGATTTAGGGGCGGCTAGGGAAGTCTTACCCTTGGGCGCGATCGCGCCGATGTTGCTGGAACTTTTACAAAAACAGTCGATTGTACAGTAAACCGATTAGGTCATGAATGTGTCAACACCAAATGAGTTAAGTCCTAAAATCAAACAAGCCTTTATTCGCTTAATTGCTCACCATACTGGTTTAGTTATTAGAGAGCGAGATCAAGCCGCCTTACAAGAGAAAATATTTTCTAGAATGAAGGACATTAAACTAACATTTCCTGAAGATTATTACCTGTTGCTGAATTGTCCAACTTGGGAAGCTGAGCAAGAGTGGAAAAAATTGGTTGTTTTGCTGACTAATCTGGAAAGTTACTTTTTTCGAGATAAAGAACAGTGTAATTTGCTCAGAACTAAAATTTTGCCTGAACTGATCCAGCGTCATCAGGCAGATAAAACCTTACGTATTTGTAGTGCGGGATGTTCAACGGGAGAAGAACCCTATTCCCTGGCGATTCTGCTGAATGAATTAATTCCTGATATCAAAACCTGGAATTTAAGAATTTTTGGTATAGACATTAATCAAGATGCCTTAGAAAAAGCAAAACAAGGAAATTACAGAGCTTGGTCATTGCGAAGTATTGAGCCGCAGATTAAACAGAATTATTTTAAGTTTATTGACAATCACTACCAAGTTGAACCCAAAATTAAACCCTTAGTCAAATGGCAACAGATCAATTTAGTTAAAGATCCTCTGCCGCAACCTCACTTAGATTTACACGATTTTGACTTAATTATTTGTCGAAATGTCTTTATTTACTTTGAATCTTCCGCCATTGCC
Organism: Coleofasciculus sp.; assembly: GCF_046565525.1. Taxonomy (NCBI): domain Bacteria; kingdom Bacillati; phylum Cyanobacteriota; class Cyanophyceae; order Coleofasciculales; family Coleofasciculaceae; genus Coleofasciculus; species Coleofasciculus sp. The sequence continues at coordinate 49,978 of NZ_JBKHUP010000039.1, forward strand.
CAAGTTTTGGATAAGTTTTACCATGCGCTCCAACCCTTAGGATATCTGATTACTGGTCATTCTGAACTGTATGGTCAAGTTTTAAAGCAGTTTCAAACCAACGTTTTTCCCGAATCCCTGGTTTATCAACGTCAGACTGCGAGTTTAGTTTATACGCCTGTGGGTGATGTCCCTAGCCCACTCACTTGGGATACGGAAGACGATTATACCTTAGCCTTTCATCCGGAAACACTTGAAGATGACCTAAAAAAAAATACGATTAAAATGCAGCATGTGGCATTGAATCTGCTCAAGCAGTTACCGCCAGATACTCACTTGCAAAAACTGGGTAATTTAACGGCATCTGAACTGATTGAACAAGTCGAATCCTCATTAAATATTATTGATCAAGATTCTCTATGAAAGACAATTCCTATTTTATCTTTGGTTTAAATAATCGGCTGTATGGGATCAGCACAGCTTACGTGGAAGAAGTCTTTCCGCTCCCAGAATTTGTATCCATTCCAGAAGCTCCGCGTAAAATGATTGGCGTGGTTAATTTGCGTGGAGAAATGATACCCGTTACCGATTTTAATCAGAGTTTAGGCTTACAATCATCGGACTACCGTTTAACTGACAGTGTTATCGTTTTAAGACGAGAAAAAAACAAAATTGGAATTATTGTCAATCAGGTTTGTGAAGTCCTGACGATAGCCCAAGATGAAATTACAACTGAACTTGCTCCGAATCAAACTGTTACGGAAAACGGCGTTATTGGTGGACTCACACGCTACGCTGGTGATATCCTTATTTTAAGTGATCCTGAAAATTGGTTAAGCTCGATAGACAGCCACACATTTAACGTAGTCGAGAACTATCTCACCCAAGAAACTCCATCGAGTCAATTGAGTGAAGAAATCCTCGCCAAACCAGCCGTATTTGCCCCGAATGCGACGCCAGAAGAACGAGAAATTTTCCGAGAACGAGCCGATAATCTAAAGCTTCCATTCGAGAGCCAAGATTTAACCCTTGTAAAATCGTTAACGATTATTGTCTTAAATCATCAGTTATTCGGGATTGATTTAGGATTCGTGCGGGAGTTTACCGATATCCAACAAGTGACTCCCATTCCTTGTTGTCCCCCTCATATTGTGGGAAACATGAATCTGCGCGGGGAAATCGTCACCTTAGTGGATATTCGCCCGGTGTTGAATTTGCCCTTAGCGGCGATAACTCCAAGTTCTAAAGCGCTGATTGTGGAGGTTGAGGAGATTTTGGCGGGTGTGATTGTGGAAGATGTGCGTGAATCGATGTTCCTGCTGAATCCGCTCCAGATCATCGCCGTGACACCTGATACAACTAGTATAAATCATGAATATTTGCAAGGAGAAGCGGTCTATGCTGAAAAAATAATGAGCATTCTGGACTTAGGGAAACTTTTCTTGAATGGTGGCTTAATGGTTGAGCAAGGGATTTAAGTGGAGCAGATAAGCCGAAACATCTAGCGCTGATTATAGGAAAATAGAACTGTAGCCCATCCTTTCCCATTTAACCTTGAGTCAATCACCATCCTCTGCCCCTAAACCCAGCCGAAACCACCAGGACTACTATATTCACCGCGCTCGTGCGAGTTTGCGGCACACCTTGTCTTGGTACAACAACCTGCATCACCGCCGCCCACATCCGGATGTGGAACTGCAAGCAGCATTACAAAATGAACTGGAGGTATTGCAGTTTAGCTTGGACAAACTTGACCAAAGTGTGATTCGCATTGCCACCTTTGGTTTAGTCAGTCGCGGTAAATCCGCTGTCGTCAATGCTTTGCTGGGTCAAAAAATCTTACAAACGGGTCCCTTGCATGGGGTAACGCAGTGGCCCAAGTCGGTACATTGGACGCCCGGTGGTGAGGGGAAAGTGCAGGTGGAGTTAATTGATACGCCGGGATTGGATGAGGTTCAGGGAGAAGCACGGGCGCAGATGGCGCGACAGGTGGCTTCCCAGGCGGATTTAATTTTATTTGTGGTGGCTGGGGATATTACCCGCACGGAGTATCAGGCATTGTCTGAACTGCGTCAAGCCCAAAAGCCTCTGATTCTCGTATTTAACAAAATTGATTTGTATCCAGAACAAGATACAGACGCGATTTACCAGCAACTGCAAGAACTAGGTACAGGCAATCCCCGCGATCGCCGCTTACAAAAGATGTTATCACCCGAGGAGATCGTCAGGGTAGCCGCAGAACCGTCACCCATACAAGTGCGGGTAGAATTGCCGGATGGAAACGTCAGTTATGAATGGGAAACCCTACCGCCCCAGGTGGATGAGTTGAAGCAAGCTATTTTAAAGATACTCAATCGCGAAGGGCGATCGCTGTTGGCACTCAATGCCCTGTTTCAAGCCCGAACTGCTCAAGTTAACATTGCCCAGAAAACTGTTGCACAACGTAAAACGGAAGCCGAAGATTTAATCTGGCGTTTTGCTAAGTATAAAGCCCTGGCAGTGGCGCTCAATCCTATTGGTGTCTTGGATATTTTAGGTGGAACTGTAGCGGACTTGGCACTGATTCGTTCCTTATCCCGACTCTACGGTTTACCGATGACGAGTTATGAAGCAGGAAAACTATGGCGCAAAATATTAATCAGTTCCGGGGGCTTACTTTTGGGTGAACTGGGAAGTAGTGCGCTGTTGGGAATGGGCAAAAGTGCCTCGGCTGTTGTCAGTACAGTAGATAGTATTGGCGGAATCACGGCTTATGCTGGAGTTGCTGTTACTCAAGCTGGGATTGCCGGGTATGGGGCATACACGGTTGGTCATGCGGCGCAAGTCTATTTGGAACAAGGCTGCACTTGGGGACCTTTGGGTGCGAGTCGTGTAATTCAAGATATTCTCAATCAAGTTGAACCGGATATGATTCTCTATCGCCTGCGACAGGAACTGGGTCAACACTTATCTTAGTGCAAGAAGGCTTAGCCTACTGGCATGGCACAGCTAAAATGGTGGAATAGGTTGTAGGTTGGGAAAACGCAAGGAAACCCAACAAAATCTAGGGCTTTAGCCCTTACTACGAACCTAATGATGTATTTTCTTGAGCGCGGCTGTGCATTGTCTGTTGCAAGTGTTCATCTTTCTCGCGCTGCTGGGTTGCTGATTCCCGCGTTTGCTGTTGAGTCGGGCTATCCGCAGAGGGAGCTTCAACCTCTTCTTCTGCACGGTTGAGCATGTTTTGTTTCAATTGCTCGTCGGCGAGACGCTCTTGAGTGGCAAGTTTCCGGGCTTCGTTTTGGGTATTCATAATTCTATTCTCCAAATTCTTTACACTGCAATGGTTGTCGGAGTTTTTCCCTTGTTCAGATCAGCTCTTGCGTCTGATCCGACGAAAGCATCCGAGCCTATTGTCTTTGGTATCAAGATTTCCGCCTCCAGATCGTCCCCCAAAAGGGGGAAGTTGTGGTGATGTGATCATAAATGACAAATTTAAACAATTTTAATTTGGCTCTTCCCCTATTCCCAGATGTTCCACGCCTTACGTCTCTACTTTCCTATTCTCTATTTCCGATAAATAAGGATTTCTGGGGGGAGATAATCTGAATCCCATGACGGGCAAATTTACTCACCCAAAACCCTAAATCTGGACACCGAATCGCTGACTGAACTTGTTGTAAAATTTCTTGGGCTTGTTCCTGGGACTGACAAAGGGCAAATACCGTAGGTCCTGAACCGGACATCATTGTGCCTAATGCACCGCTATTTTCAAAGGCTTGCCGCAGTTGCAAGACTTGGGGATAGTTAGGTAGCACAACTTTTTCTAAATCATTGTATAGCAGTTGACCAATTTTTGATCCATTTTTATTTATAATACCTTGAACCATAGAACCTGAATGTACGCGAGTCGGGGTATTTAAAGGTTCAGTTGCTATTGATTTGGATGCTCGATCAGAACGCCCATAAGAGTTGCCAAACTCAGACCGATAGGTTTGATAAGCCCAAGCTGTGGAAACAGCTAAGTTCTGATGCTTGGCTAACACCACATAGAAAGAATCCAGACTGGGTAAGGGATCAAGTTCTTCGCCTCGCCCCGTTGCGATCGCGGTTCCCCCAGCTAGACAAAATGGCACGTCTGAACCCAGTTTCGCGGCTAACTCTTGTAATTCTGGCTGCGTAAGTCCAAGTTGCCAGAGCATATCCAATCCTACCAAAACGGCGGCGGCATTCGTAGACCCTCCTGCTAATCCAGCCGCGACGGGAATATTCTTTTGGATGGAGATTTCCACACCGCCAAACTGCGCCCAGCAATCGGGAAACTCTTGACTCATCAATTCCACCGCCCGATAAGCCAGATTGGTTTTATCCAGGGGAACTTGCGGGTGATCGCAGTGAACTTGAATGGTTTGCGTACCAATAGCGCGGATGTTAACTTGATCAGCGAGTTCAATGCTTTGCAGGATCATCGCCAGTTCATGATACCCATCGGCGCGATCGCCTAGTATTTCCAGATACAGATTAATTTTGGCAGGGGCGATTAGGGAATAGGAACGCATGGGGGAATTATGAGTTATGAATTATGAATTATAAATTACTATCGAATGAGTCACTCGTGCAGGGCGGGTTTAGTCCCGTTATCGGACATCGACAGAACGCGATCGCGAAAACCCGCCCCGACAACCCTTATCCCCCGACTTCCCCTACTGTCACGTTTAAGCGATTGGCTAAAGCAACCCATTGAGTAACGCTCAAGTCTTCAGCACGCGCTTGGGGATGACTATCTAATTGTTCCAGTAATTGGTTAATTTTATCGCGATCGCATACAGATTTGAGGTTATTTCGCAACATTTTCCGTTTACTGGCAAAACCCAGCTTGACTAAGGTTTCTAGCTTTTGGGGATTATCGGCTGAGGGTTCTACAATTCGGGGATGCAAGCAGACTACGGCTGAGTCAACTTTGGGCGGTGGGGAAAAGGCTTTGGCTGGGACATCACAGATCCATTCACACTCTGCCAGATATTGCACCCGCACCGATAACGCGCCAAATTCCTTGCCACCTGGTTTAGCGCATAATCGTTGCGCCACTTCTTTTTGCACCAATAGTACAATTAACTCAAAGGCGGGAGCAACGGGTTTGGCGATGGTTCCCAAGAGCGTTTGCAAAATCGGTCCTGTGATGTTGTAGGGAATATTGGCAACGACTTTATTCGGATAATGGAAATGAGGAAAGGCGGCGAGATGTTCGGCTAAGTTAAGGGAGAGAATATCCCCTTGTAAGAGTAAGAAATTTTCCTTTTGACCTAACTTTTTTGCCAAAAGTTGGCACAAATCCCGGTCAATCTCAACAGCCACCAATGACTCCACCTCCGCCAGGAGTCGCCGTGTCAGCACACCCGTCCCCGGACCAATCTCCAGCAGGCGATCGCGTGGCTGCAAGTCTGCTGCTGTAATGATTTGATTTAGGGCTTTTTCACTACGCAGCCAATGTTGCGCGAATTGTTTACGGGCTTTGGGTTTCATTACTCAATTATTTTATATTTTAAGATAAGCTAGGGCGGGTTCAAGTTTCTCAGTTGTTGGTAACAAGCTAGATTGAGTCCCTAAACCTGCCCCTACAGTGACTAAAGGGAGCCTGCTGATGACAGACGTGCCATGGCATGTCTCTACTTATTTATTACTTGTTAAAAAATTCTTCAGCACCTGTTGGTTTTCCGCGATGTAATCTCGGGAAAACATGGTAAGATTGGCAATATTTCCCGGACTGGCGTTGTCGATTTCAAAACTCATAATATCGGGTTGTAGGCGCAGGTAGCGCTGAATGTCTGGATTACCTGAGTCCTGAGAAGTCATGATCTGCCGGGTAATATAATCGTGAATATCAGAAGACGCATCAAATAATACGTCAATTAGGCGTCCTTGCCATCCCCATTGTGCCAATCCCCAGCCGCGTGTCTCCTTCCAGGGAAATGGACGGTCAGAATTGCCAGTGCCAATTGAGAGTACAGAAATATCTTGAATTGAATAATTTAATCGTAGCGCTTCTGCCAGAGCTGCCGCCGCCGGATTGTTGGCGCCAACGCCACCATCGATTACAGAATATTCTCGACTCGATGTTTGTAAAAGGTGAGCCGGAAAATAGGTTGGTGCAGATGAGGAACAGACGCAGGCTTCCCATAAAGGAATATTAAAAAAATCTTGGTCTTCACGCCAACTTTTAAACACAATGGGTTTTCGCCCGATTGTATCGTAGGCAATAATCATCAGTTGGAGGGGGTTCTCAATATCCGATAGTTTTGTTGATCCAAACTCTTCTTGCAACACTTTAATTAAGCCGTCGTCTGAGTAGAGCGGTGCTGAAAGACCGTATTGAAACACTAATCCCAACCGCTGGGGGGAAAAGCGACCTTGATAGGGAAAAATTCTTGCCCCCTTCTCTCGATATAGCCTAATAATCTCCTCGCTTTTGCGTCCAATGGCGATAGCTGAGGCGAGGATTGAACCAGTAGATGTTCCGGCAATCAAATCGAAATATTGGTTTAAAGGTTGGTTGAGAACTCGTTCAACTTCTGCTAAGATGACGGCTGAGATAATGCCGCGAATGCCACCACCATCTAAGCTTAAAATTCGGTAGGTCATTTTTAAATGTCTCCCAAAATCTAGTTGTACTGTAACTTATATTACACTTTTAACCGAAACAACTAGGTAGCCATCAAGAGGGAAAGGGGACAAAAGGATGGACTTGGTATTTTTTTACTTCACATTTATAATTTATGTCGCTAAAATTATTTTGATTTGGGATTTAAGGGAACCATTCTATCCCGATTGACCCTTTACTGGATGCTGCTGATGTCAGACCTTTATGTCTCTTGGTCAGAATACCATAAAAAAATTGAACTCCTAGCCGTCAAGATTTATCAAGCCAACTGGGAGTTTAACCAAATTGTCTGCATTGCTAAAGGAGGACTGCGGGTTGGGGATATCCTCTGCCGAATTTACAACAAACCCTTAGCGATTCTTTCAGCATCGTCTTATGGGGGTTCCCAAAACCGTGTCCGAGGTGAAATCACCTTTTCCCACCATCTGACGATGATAACGGAAACATTAGGGAATCGTGTGCTACTTGTGGATGATTTAGTGGATTCTGGCGTTAGCCTGCGGGAATCGATGCATTGGCTAGAGGAACGGTATGGGAATGAATTAGAGATTCGCACGGCGGTTCTGTGGTACAAAGCTCACTCCCTGATCACTCCTGATTATTATGTAGACTATTTATCCGCCAATCCCTGGATTCATCAACCCTTTGAACCTTATGAAAATATAAGTCCAAATGAGTTAGCCGCAAGCTATTTGCTCAAGGAAGCGTGAAGTACCCCAACTTGCTTCGCTGGAGTTGGGGCTTCCAACTAGCAAACAAGGACGGTTTTATTCGTCTTAGGGATTCCCCTTTTCCCCCGCCGATGCCTCTACTTTGACTCGCTATCCATCCCTACCCTAAAGACGGATAGGGAACTGGAGCGAAAACTGTTAAGCATTTTTACTCATTAGGTCGCACTGATTTTGAAACCTTACGTCTAAAGAAAGAGGTTTACAGGAGGCAAATCTGATTATGGTGAAGTGATTAAGATTTATCACCACACAACTATTATGTCAGACCCACAAACAACGAATCCCATCTCCCAGGCAAAAGAAAAGGTGGCTGAGGCAATTCCTACCCCAGCATCACCCCAGCAGATGCCAGAGTCTAGTGCTCAAGCACTCAAATCCCGCCTACAATGGGGTGAACCTGCTTTGACAATTTTGGATGTTCGCGATCGCGCTGCCTTTAACCAAGCTCGGATCAGGGGTGCGGTTCCGATGCCGATGGACGAATTAACTGATCGTGCCATAGCCAGTCTCGAACCGCAACGTGAGATCTACGTCTACGGTGACAATGATCAACAAAGCAATCAAGCAGCCGCAAAACTGCGGGAAGCAGGTTTTGTATCTGTATCTGTCCTCAAAGGTGGATTAACGGCTTGGAAAGCAATTTCTGGTTCAACAGAAGGTCCGGCTGAGCAACTGCCGAGCAACTTTGGCTTGTAATCAGAATTTGGGCGAGGTAAGTAGTCGGACAAAAGTTTTGGGCGCTGTGCAAAGTTTTGTAAATATCGCTTAAATCCCCTTGGGGCAAAGGTTAAAAGCATTTTTTTGTATTTTGATACAGTGCCGTTTATTGATGTCCGACTACTTAATAAGTCCCGCATTGGGTTGATGTTTGACACATAACACTACTTATAGGGGTGGATTTTACCCTGATTATCTAGTGGGGAAACCCACAGTTATCCGCCCTGATCATAATTTTTTGTAAATTTTGATAAAACTTAACCAAAGCGCGATCGCACTTCCACGCACGCTTATCGGTATCTATTGCCTATTGCCAGTTTTAACCACAACTTGGCTGATAATCCGCACAATTTTTAGCCAAACCAGAGAGAGGAACAGAGTGGTACTAGCATAGGCGAAGAATAACCAGGGAAAAAAATAACCTTGATTCGCATTGTTGAAGCCATACCAATACATCCGATCTAAAATATTTGAACCAAATAATGTAATATACAACCACGGTATCCACCGACTCAATGATGTACCTAAATGGGCTAGCTTAGCCTCCTGCACTTTAAGTCGCTGGGCTAATGTGTTCAACGTATTCCAGATTCCCCAGAAGCTATAAAATGGAATCACAAAGCGAGCAACAGCCCCCCAAGGCGTGATTGGATAGTCCGGTAGGTGGGTTCTCAGATACCCATGAACGCGATGCAGCCAAACCAAACTTAGGAGAAAGACAAGGGTGTAAGTGCAATCACTGATTAATTCTAGAGGGTTCCAGAACGAGTCAATAAAAATCACCATGCGGTGAATTAAATAGATGAGGATTCCCGTCGTATCGGCTACATCCAATAGGTCATAAATATAGTAAGAGGTTGACCAAACAGCAGCGTAAATCACAAAGAGGCTATTGAAACTAATTTCTAACCCCAGGAAGGCGATTAAAACACGACTTATCTGTTTGAGAACACGGACTTTTTTCCGTTGCGCTTTTGAGTTGGGGCTAGCTTGGTTGAGAGAATTGGCGATTCCACGGTTTTGATAAATCTCAGCCGTAACGAATGGCGTATCGGATAGGTTCAAGTTTTGGGTTTCTAGTTCTCCATCAACTTGATTTTGATCGATTTTTTCCTCGGTGCGTTCTATTTCCTGATCAAGTTGTCTTTGGCGAATCAGTAAAATTGAGCTAGATTCCTCAAGGGGAGAATGATTGAGAACAGGTTGAGGTTGCTCACCTAAGTCCAATTCCTGACTCCATGCGGGAAAATCGAGATGGGTTTGTTTACCATAAATTTTGACCGTTTTGATTGATTTAGCCGCCAGTTTGGTCATACCCTGATAAATAAACTGCACCATCACCTCTTGGTTGGGTACAGTATTACCTTCCAGCATCAGGCGCAAGCAGTCCCCTTTCACCTTGGTTTTAGCCGTAACGCCTTGTACCTGAAGATGACGATTGATCAGGGCTGCGATCGCGTGGCTATCCCCCTGCTTTGCCCGTTCTATAATCGGTGGTATCCTAGTCATGCCATTATCCTTAACAGGTCAGTCAATCCATAGCTTAATTATCTATAGCTCTGAGAAGATTTTGGCAAAACGCGATCGCGCAGGTGCAATACAACCCCCACTCCTAATTTCTGTAGCGTTGACGACGAAATTCAATCACATTTTTTTTGAGCGTAACCTCATAGCCGTCAAAAAAGTCTTGTCCGAGCAATCCAATCCTTTGAGCTGGAGGCGCAACGGATACCATCACATCTGTTGTCACCCGATTACTGATTTTATGAGATTCAACTAAAGATCAAATAACGAATGATCTTCAGTCTTCGCGTTCTAATCTTCTATGGTTCTGAGGCAAAAATTGCTATGCACAACTTGAGCGGAATTGACTGATTTTTTATTTTGAGCAAACAAACTTAAGTGAGGCTTCTTCGGGAGAACCTGAATCGGGTACACCGCCTCTGCCATCTTCTCCGTAGTTATAATCTTTAACGGTTTGTCCGTTGGCATCTAGCAACCGCTCAAAGCGCACTTGATAAATCTGATTCTGGCAATCCACCGCGATATAATATGTAGTGCTGTATACCTGTTGTCCGGGTACGATATTAGTTGTGGGTTCTCCGTAGATAACATTTGCCCAGAAGTAGCGCAAGCGCCCTCTGCCTTCAATGGTGGAGACATTAACGTGATAGGCGTTATTACCTGCATCGGTTTTGACTCTCACCCACTGCTGCGCGATCGCGACGGGTGAGATGAGGATGGCGCTGGTTAGAGAAAGGAGGGTGAGTACTCCTTGGAGAGAACGGCGGTTGAGTTGAATTAAGGGATTTGTCATATTGATAGCCGCTTAAGGGTTCTGAACTATTATGCTTTTATTCATATTGATAAAACGAGTTTAACCTGAACAAAACTGCTGGCGAGTCATCTGAAGAAAGTCAGTCAAAGCCATTGACGGATTTTCCACACTGTACGCCTGTTGCAACACATCCGCCCACATCTGACGAGGGGCAAAATACTGGGCTTTAGCGTAAGCTATCTCCTCGGTTGATGCTCTATCGTCTTGCAATTGTGCCTCTATAGTCATCAAATCAGAAGAGATGCGATCGCGTGTTGGTTGATCCACTATCTGAAAGGCTAGTCGGTAAAGGGGAACAGAGTCCTGATTAAATAATACCCAAAAATAACGCTCTCCCGGTTGCAGCGCTTCCCCGTCATACAAAAGCATATCCTCTGATGGACTCACTTGTTTACTCCACACCACATCCTGGGTAACATGCTGCCACAGTTCAAGTTTGCCAATCTCTTCTCCCTCTTTAACTCGCCACATAAATAATGGGCGATTACTCCAAACTAAGGGAATAGCTAAAGGATTGTAGGCTGGAGAAATTGGACAAACGGAACCACGACTTCCTCCCGTTCTTCCCCGCGCTGGGGGTTCAGTGTTATTGTTGGATGATGAGTTGGTTTGATATAAATCTAACCACGGTAAGGGTTGACGTTGAGCCAGGGTTATCCTTGGTATGAATAGCTGATATCCAACGAGCCAAGTGATTAAAGTTATTGACAATAAACCTAAGGGTAAAATCTTTTTGTCATTTGTCATTTGTTATTTGTTATTTGTCATTCGGACGGGGCGGGTTTAATGACATCAGGGGGGCAAACAATGATAATAGTTAAACCCGCCCCTACAAACTCACATTAGCCAAGTCTCCAATTCTGTCAATTTGAATGGAGCCATTCCCAATTCTGTTGCAGCTTTGTTGGCACCGTTGGCGCAGGATTAAGTAATTATTGAAGTAACTCAAGATTCGTGAAATTCCTCACCCCCTGCTATTACTCAGCCGCCCCTGCGGCTTTAAGAGCACCCACGACTTCCGGATACCCATTAAATTCAGCAATCATCATCGCCGTATAACCACCCCGATTTTTGAGGGTGACATCAGCACCGGCTTCAAGTAAACATTTCACGGCTGGGATATAACCCCGATGGGCTGCCCACATTAAGGCTGTCGCCCCCGCACTATCTCGCTGATTCACATCCGCGCCCGCTTCTAATACCGAGCGTATCAGTTCACTATCCCCTTGATCAGCCACCTTCATTAACAGGGTTTTCCCTTTGATGTCCGTCATATTGGCATTTGCCCCAGCTTTGAGCAATACTTTCACGGTTTCTGAATATCCCTGAGATAGGGCAAGGGTAAGTGGGGTTTCGGCTTGGTTATTTGCATTCACGTCAGCGCCATGTTGCAACAGCGCGATCGCAATGTCTGTGTGACCATGTAAAGCGGCTAGAAGCAGCGCCGTGTCGCCCAGCTTATTTTTGAGGTGTACGCTAGCGTTGCGCTGGAGTAAAGCCTCCACAACCGCCCCATGCCCTTCTACAGAGGCTAAATGTAATGCTGTCTCCCCATCAGCATCCTGGACATTAATCTGTGCCCCCGCATCCAGTAATGCCCGAACAATGTCACAATGACCTCCTGCTGCTGCCGCCATCAAGGCAGTTCCACCCCTGAGATTGTGCTGATTCACATCTGCACCCGCCGCTAATAAAGCCTGGACAACCGACGTATGACCTTGATCTGCCGCTAAAGTCAGCGCGGTTTCACCGTCCTCATCTTGCAGATTGACATCAGCACCATGAGCCAACAATAGCTGAATAATCGGTAAATAGCCTAACTCAGCCGCCTGTATGAGCGCGGTTCTGCCATCAACGTTTCGAGTATTGACATCAAACCCACCCTCGAGTAATCTGCTCACCATCTGAGTACGACCCTCACTAGCCGCCAAAAGCAATGCCTCTGAACTCAGTGTGCTATCTGCCCCAGCTTCGAGTAAGGTGTTGACAATTTGAATCTGACCACTTTCCGCCGCTAGCTTCAGGGCGTTATCGTTATCTTTGTCTTGGATATTGAGATCAGCACCTGCTTTGAGTAGGCGTTGTACCAGTTTGAGATGACCTTTATGTGCCGCCACCATAAGCGCGGTGCTACCATCTTCATTCTTGGCATTAACATCAGCACCGGCGGCGATTAGGGTTTCTACTGCATCCACCTGATTGGCGGCGACAGCGAGCATGAGTGCGGTTAAACTGTACCGTTTTCGTGGCAGGTTGATATTGACACCAGCCGCGACTAGCGATCGCACAATTTCGGTATAACCCCGTTGAGCGGCTATCATCAAGGCAGTCGTGCCATCGCGATCAGTCGCATCGATATTCACCCCCTGACTCAGCAGGGTTTTGATTTGGGTCAAGTTGCCACTTTGGGCGGCTTTCAGCAGTAAGCCATCAGTGTTTTGGATCATAGCTATTCCAGGGGAATGGTCAACGCCAGCGCCAATCAGACTAGTTAAATCTATCTCTTGGGAGGGAAGTCAGTTTCGTTATCAGACTTTAGAGGAAACAGCAGCTATGCTATGTTAACTTTTGTCACTATATTGAAACTCCTCTAAGAAGCTTATGAACTTCGACATCCCAGAACCGATTAAAGTTTACTCCCAATTCTTTCACCCTATAGTGATGTGGCTCCTGCTGGCAACTGCCATTTATGCCCTGTATCTAGGGATCAAAATTCAACAGACGAGAACGGCAGAAGGTGAACTCCGCAAAGAGCTAGTCAAGGGTAAGTACAATATCAAGCACCATCAAATTGGTTCAATCCTGTTAGCCGTTATGGTGATTAGCACCGTTGGCGGAATGGCAGTGACTTACATCAACAACGGTAAGTTATTTTTCGGTCCCCACTTGCTGGTTGGCTTAAGTATGACTGCCCTCATTGCCATGTCGGCGTCCTTTACACCATTCATGCAAAAAGGTCAAATGTGGGCTCGCTATAGCCATATTGCCCTGAATGCGGTGCTTTTAGGACTGTTTGGCTGGCAAGCTGTAACGGGAATGCAGATTGTGCAAAAAATTATCAGCAAAATGTAATAAGCTGTTCGGCATTCAAACCTTAACGATTTTACTGCGTAATGCGAGCCAGCAAGCTCGCTACCCATTCCAGGACATAATCCTCTCGTGTAGAGACACGCCATGGCGTGTCTCTACTCTCTGCTATGGGCAGTAGTCATTGACTCTTCATCCTTCATCTTCCCCACCTTCCCCACCTTCCCCACCTTCCTCACTCTTGTTCGTCGGGCTGTTTTTTCTCGGAATCACCTCCGAAAATCGATGAAATAGTATTCTGCTGAACTATTTTTCTTTTGCCTGATACAGATTGACTGGGCGCAATCTTATTGGCAGATGATTCTGGCTTATTGCCTGAGTCTAGTGTATCTTGAGATTGACTTTTGCTAGGATTTGTGTGAATTGAATCGTCGCTAGATGACGATGAATCCCCAGTCTTGTCCGGTTCATCTACAGGCATACTAGAAGTAGACTTTTGCTGAAATAGCGGGTTATTGATGGGTTGCGATCGCACGGAACGAGATGAAGACGGCGCTTCCTGAGATGGCTCTTGGCTGAATGCTGTTTCTTGGTCTAAAAATACTGAGGAAACCTTGGGTTGTGGTTGTGAAGGCTTCTCCTCAATTTCTGGTGTTGTCTTATTGTCTGAGTTCGGTATCGAGAAAGCACGACCTATCTGATGTTCCTTGACTGGAATACTCCCTGAGTCAAGGGAATCTGGCTGACTCTGAACAAGGTTTTGAGATTGAGCAAATAAATCTGGAATCTGTGATTGAGTCAACTCCACAGAACTATCAGAATTTGGTTCAACAGTTACAGACTGACTATTTTGTCTGGGTGGAAAAAGCCCCTCTTTAGGCTGTTGATTTGGGCGGATTTTCTGCTGTCGTAAAGGTTGGCTTGGTTGAACTTCAGTGGGAACTTCCTCATCGGTTTGAGGTACATCAACATCGGCAGATGGTTGGCTAGAAAGGAACTCTGACAATACTTCCTTATCTTCCCTACTTTTCCTATCTTCTTGAACAGAGACACTCGAATAGTTATCAGGTTGCCAAACAATTTTATTCTGAGTCGAGGGAACTTTGTCATCCGGCAAAGCTAGAATATGAGCGGTTAATGTAATGCGGCGTTTCAGAGATGCTGAAACCAGAAAAATACTACCGTTAATTAACGTATCTTTTGGCAGAGAATCTATATGGAGGCGAATCTCGTTTTGTCCTGGAGTAAGGTGACGAGGTAAAAATGCCAGTCCAGATATATTAGCTGAAATTGTACAGTTCACTGGCACAATAATTCGCAAGAACAAATCATGTTCTCTTCCATGGGAAAGTTGACCCAGATGCAATGATTCTGGATAGTTCCACTCACCCTCTTCTTCTGGTAATCCCATCACTGAACCTCGTACTTCGACATTATCAAGCTGTAAGCCTTGTCCAGATTTTACGAGAATGGCACACTGGTCTTCTATACAGCTTCCGACTTCTCCAGTGAACTCTATTCTGAGATTACACAAGCTGACTCTATCGGACTCAATAGACACCACAGGTCCGTGATTTGTACAAATGGTTGCCCCTTGTCCATCTAAAATAAGGGGACGATTAATCACAATTGAACCAATATACTCTTGATGGGGGGGCCACAAGGACCCGCATTTCTCACAAAAGGCGTGATTGCGAATAGCAGAAACCTTACCAGACAAGGATTTAAGCCCATTTCTTCACCCCCAGTTGCACAGAACAGTGTGTTGCGCCTTCAAGCCTCTGAATAATCATTTTTCTCAACCTAATCAAAAAAGGCAA
>NZ_JBKHUP010000040.1:0-63900 GCF_046565525.1 Coleofasciculus sp.
AACGGTTCGACGCTATATTGAAAACCAGAGGAAATGACGGCGAATGAATTCGCCGTGTCGGACTTCATCCCCGATTTAAAAATACGGGGCTTCCGTCCTCCCGCTTTTTCTCTGTGATAGGGATAACAATTAAGCGTGAATGAGGGGAGAAACAAACTGATGTCGCAATCCTAAATGAGTTAGGAAATCTTCTGTTGCCAGTTAAGAGTTCGTTTGACTCACCGAAATGCTTCCGACTCCAGTCGAATCGCTATAGGTTATTGTTGGGATAAGCGTTTAACAGTTGCACCTCCTAAGCGCTGATCCGCATCTTCGAGTAAAGTAGGAATTGTATCAGCATGGGGACTCCGGTGTAAACATGGCTGAAGATCAAATTTTCCGATTTTATCGGCTTTAGCACCCGGAAACCAGTGTCCCGCATTGGTTAAGAGGTTGTAACGCATTTTAGCGTATTCAACCATATCATAGGCGAACGCTAAATTTCTCAGCCACAAAATTACCGGGATATTCACTCCACCAGGGGTTTCCTCGTGGCTGGGTAAACCGATGTGCCAGGTTTTGAACCAGTCTTCACCGAGTCGTGCGATCGCGGCTTCTTCTAATCGTGCGACAATGGGGGGTAATAGTTCATCAACCTGATCCAATAATTCAACCGCTTTCAGGTGTTCATCAAAATCACTGGGGCGGGATGCACCTAAACTTAAGGTATGTACTTGGGGATGGGAAAGGCAAAATAAGTCATTAAATACCATTGGACTCAACGGTTGACACAGTTCAACTAACCGTTGCGGCGGTTTATACAGCATTCCTCCTTTATCCGACGGACTAATAATAAAAACACCCATATCGTGACGGGTGGCGGCTTCAATCGCCGACCAATTAAACTGATTGATGTAGTACCAGTGCAGATTTACATAATCAAATTGATCCGTTTCAATCGTTTTGATAATTAAATCAGTAGCGCCGTGGGTAGAAAAGCCAATAAACCGCACTTTTCCTTGGGCTTGCAACTGACGAGCCACATCCAGACAGCCCCCAGGACGAATGCTATCATGGAGCAATTGAGGCGTGTTTATTCCATGAAGTCCGAGTAAATCAACATAGTCCAGTTTCAGGAATTTCAATGATTGTTCAAACTGACGCCGAAATTCTTTGGGGTCTGATTTAGGACTAACTTTTGTCTGGACAATTAATTGGTCACGGAGAAATGTAGGCAAAATCTTGCCTAACTGCATTTCTGACGTGCCGTAACCCCGCGCCGTCTCAATATGATTAATGCCGACTTCAATCCCTCGACGAATCGTTGCGTCTAAGTTGTGTTGATTATCTTGAGGAATTAACCAGGCGGGCATATCTTTCCATTTAAATTGATACCGCATTCCGCCGCAGGAGAGTACTGGCATTTGTAGTTCGGTACGCCCAAATCGTCTGTACTGCATCATAAGTGTGATTAGAAGTCGCTGAAGTCCAGATTCTGTGAACTAAATCCGGGTTGACTAACCCCTTTATCATCCAGTCCGCGCAGGCGGACTTGGTTTGTGTAACCGCGATTAAAATCGCCCGATCTCAAGGGGGGCTTAGGACAAAGGGAGAATCCTACCAAATCCCCCCTTTGTTAATCAATAATGCCCAAACCTCTAGGCTTTGAAAATTAAACGTTATTCAGTTGAATAATTTCCAAAATAAACGCCATAACCGGGAACTTCTACAACGCCATCATACCGTCGGTTAGTAAAATCAGACTCATCGGCTCTCAAACAATTGGGGTAGGGCGATAAATCAAAATGAACAGGTAGTGGACTCAAATTAAACAGACAAAGGAGGTTTTGTTCCTCACATTGGCGGGTAAATCCCACTAGCGGTTCATCTGTATCCAGCAGCGTTAAATTCCCTTTAAGTAAAGCCGGTTGTTGCTTGCGCCAATGAATCAAACGGCGATATTTATTCAAAAGAGACATGGCTTCATGATCCTGCTGGTCAATCGCCTGATCGCGATGTTCCTCTGCAATGGGTAGCCAGGGTTCTGCTGCTGCGGTAAAGCCAGCATTAGGCGCATCTTTGAGCCAGGGTAGGGGGGTGCGTGAGCCATCTCGACCTACAATTGATGGATACCCGGCTAGTCCAAAGGGGTCTTGCATTTTTTCAAAGGGAATCGTGGCTTGGGTTAAACCCAGTTCATCCCCTTGATAAATACAGCAACTTCCTCGTAGCGAAAGCTGTAGCGCGATAAATAAATGGTCAAAGATGGCATGAGTGAATTTATCATCAATGAGAAACTTCAGCCAGCGGCTTTTGAGTCGGGGAAAATCATGAGTACCCCCTGTCCAGCAGATCACCCCCTCTTGAAAATGAGCTTCTACCTGCTCGATCATGTCGCGCACTCGCTCATAACTCAACGGTTCATCATGCATCAAGACTGAGTTATAGGCTGTATGTAAACGTTTCTCGCCTTTAACATATTCACTGGAGGTGAGAATCGCATCTTCCGCCGAACTAATTTCCGCTAACGTCATTGTTCCGGGATATTGATCCATCAATTCCCGAATTGGTTCAAGAAATTCCAAGGTTTCCGGTTGGCAAAAGTTATATTTATTCCACTTTGAGAAAAATGGATCGTAGGGATCTGCTCCAGCCGGTCGCTTCATATTTTTGGGTCGGGGTGGATTATCCCGTAGTTGGCGATCATGGGTAAAGAAATTCACCACATCTAGGCGGAAACCATCGACACCCAAATCTAGCCAAAACTTTGCCACATCCAGAATGGCTTGTCTAACCTCTGGGTTATACCAGTTTAAATCGGGCTGTTCGGCTAGGAAATTGTGCAGGTAATACTGTTCCCGTTGAGAGTCCCATGTCCAAGCACTCCCACCAAAGGTTGAAAGCCAGTTGTTTGGCGGTGTCCCATCTGGCTTTGCATCCGCCCAAATATACCAGTCAGCTTTGGGATTATCATGACTACTGCGACTCTCTAGAAACCAGGGATGTTCGTTTGATGTGTGGTTCCATACCTGATCAATGAGTACCTTTAAGCCCAACTCATCTGCCTTCTTCAGGAGACGCTTGAAGTCTTCCATTGTGCCAAAAATGGGTTCTATCGCACAATAGTCGGAAATATCATAGCCAAAGTCCTTCATCGGGGACTTGAAAAATGGTGAAACCCAAACCGCATCAACGCCCAGGGAGGCGATATAGTCCAGTTTTTGCGTGATCCCCTTCAGATCACCGATGCCATCCCCATTACTATCCATGAAGCTGCGGGGATACACCTGATAAATAACGGCACTACGCCACCACTCATTGGATTTTTGATTTGGGTTGGGTTTTTCAACCTTGTCTAAGGTGGTAGATTTGGGATTGAGGGTAGATTGTTCAATCATACGCGATTAAATTTATTTGTTGTTACCTCTTGTGGCTTTACTCTCTAAGCCTCTAAGTACAGCGTGACTTGAAGAACTAAAACTAAGCTAACGCTATAGTTTTAGATTCGGGAAGCAGGTTTCACCTTGTTTCCCATTCGGTTTTCAGGTTAAACAAATCAAATTGAACATATTTAACCTTATATTTAACCTTAGATGACGGATTCCTAGGACTCACGAGCAACCCCAATGACTCCCTCTTTTTTGGAGAACCTGTTATTTCAGGTTTAGGCGTGACTTTCCGATTGACCAACGGTAGAGAAACTATTCCAAGCTTTTCTTTTGCACGATTAGCTATCACTATTGCAGCATCTATATCCGCGCCTGCATAGTGACCGCAACATTCGCATACAAATTTTTCTTTATCCCTATTTTTCGGAGAAGTAAACCCGCATTCTGAGCATTCTTGAGATGATTTACGCGGATTTACATTTATGTATGTTTCAATATCAGACCTTAATGTTGTAACCCAGTATGTTTGTTTGTTGTAAAGAGAGCAATAATCACCTAAAATAAAGCGAGACTGACAAGTAAATTCTCTGTCACCTATCATTCGATTTTTAACATACCGGATGTTAAGCCTATCTTGCTCGAAGGCTTTTTCTTGGTGCTTGTTTGGTTTCAACTTAAACTTGTAAGTAATTTGCATACGCTCTCGACCTCAGCGAATGTCTATAGTAAAATTCTAACGTATTCGCTTAGCCCTGTCAATGAAAAAGCTTAGTGGAGGGACTGTTTACTCGATCTCAATCCATTTAGTCCTAGTTACTAAATACAGACAGAAAGTAATAACAAGTGTAAATTCAGTAAACAGTGTTCAGTGAACAGTTATCAATAGCAGTGCTAAGTCGGTGATAACTGATAACTGACAACTGATAACTGATGAGGAAACTAAGATAAATTTAATTCCCCAAAAAAGACGCCATAAGCGGGAATTTTTAGCCGATCGCCTGATCGGTCTGTGGTAAACCCAGAACCCTTGACTTCCTGGCAATCTGGATAAGCTGACAAATCATACTGTTCTGGTGTATCACTGAGATTGAAAATACACAGTAAACGCTGTTCCTCTGATTCCCGAATAAAGGCAAATAGAGGTTCGTCTGTATCCAGTACTTTAGCATTAGTCATTCCCTGGATTAAAGCGGGTTGATCTTGACGCCAATGCGTCAGACGTCGCCAGGTATTTAATAGAGAGTTGGGATCAGGTTCTTGGACATTTACGGCTAGACCCAAATGAGACTCGGAAACAGGTAACCAGGCGCGTTGGGCGACAGTAAATCCGGCATTGGCGGCATAAGATTTCCAAGGCATCGGTGTGCGGGAACCATCGCGCCCAGGAACTTCTGGATACAGGGCTTTACCAAAGGGATCTTTAATTTCTTCGGGGGGAATATCCTCTGGAATTCGGGCTTCGGGTAAGCCTAACTCGTCTCCTTGATAGAGACAAAACGCTCCGGGTAGGGAGAGTAACATTGCCGCGATCGCATGATAAAATTCCTCTGGATAGGGATTCCCTTCAGCATCTTTTCCTGTCCAACAGGATTTGAGACGACCATAATCATGATTTCCGACAATCCAGCAATTACCCCCTTCGCTGAAATACTGTTGCACTTTCTTCAGGGTATCGCGCATTAATTTAGCGCTAATCGGTTCATCAACCAGCAGAACCATCGTCTTTGGCGTCTGCCCAAACATACCAATCGGCTTTGGGATTATCCCGACTTTTTTTACTTTCCTGGAACCAATGATGCTGATCTGAGGTGTGATTCCAAACCTGATCAATCATCACTTTCAGACCCAGGGTATGGGATAGGTTCAGTAATCGCTCAAAGTCTTCCAGCGTCCCAAACATTAGATCAACCTTACGCATGTCGGTAATATCATAAGCTAGATCGTTCATCGGGGATTGAAAGATGGGCGTTAACCAAATGGCATCGACGCCAAGGGCAGCTATATAATCGAGTTTCTCAATAATCCCTTCTAAGTCTCCTTTGCCATTTTCTATGGTGTCTTTAAAACTCCACGGCGAAATCTGATAAATGACAGCGTTTTTCCACCATTGCTGGCGTTGCATGAAACCTCCTTTTTTTCACAGAAACAGCACAATAAATCTCAGGTTGAATTAACCCGATTTCAGGTGGAATGCCAAATAGTATGGCGTTGTTCTCGCTTAGCCTCTCTAGGCGATTGCCTCTTGAATCTACACAGCTAACATTTCAGCAGCAGCCTTGTGCCATTCCTGCGGCGATAGTATCAGGATTGTCTCGTTAACTGGTAGCCACCATGTCTACAGGAATATCCTGACAGGGGGTAAGCTGATGATTCATCCTTCTAGGGTAGGAATCAATGATGAACGTTTTTCCCAGATTCAGCTCATCTCACGCTTTGATGTCGTGGGTTTCCAGCCGCCTTTTCTGTATAAACTTGGATAGGAGCCTTATGAGAATGCCCTGTTGCCTAAACCATGACCCATTCCTTCGATCGCACACAAGCCTGGTATCCCGTTCATTACCTTAAGGATTTAGATCACTCCCAACCCACTCAATTCACTCTGCTGGGTCGAGATCTAGTCATCTGGTGGGATAAAGTTGCCGATTGCTGGCGTGTTTTTGACGATCAATGTCCCCATCGACTTGCTCCCCTGTCACAAGGTAGAATTGCTGAAGATGGGCTGCTGGAATGCCCCTATCATGGTTGGGCATTTACAGGAGAAGGAACGTGCGATCGCATTCCTCAACAAACTGAAGACAGTACCGCCCAAACCTCCAAACGCGCCTGCGTTACCGCCTTACCCACCACTGAACGTCAGGGTCTATTATTCGTTTATCCCGGCAACCCAGAAAACGCGCCCAATGTCAAGGTTCCCATCGTCGAACCCTGGGACGATTCCTCAGAGGAATGGGTATGCATTGACACGTTTAGGGATTTGCCCTACGATGCGTTGACATTATTGGAAAACGTGCTAGATGTGAGCCACGTTCCCTTTACCCATCATCGCTCCGTCAGCGATCGCGCCTATGCCAGTCCAGTTGAGCTAGAAGTTACCGAATCCGGGAAACAGGGGTTTAAAGGAGTTTGGGAACAAGGACCCCGCAAAGGAACTCTCGGACGCCAAGACACCACATTTATTGCCCCCACATTAATGTGGCATGACCTCACCTCGAAACAATTTGGCAGAACCATGACGGTGGTGTATGCTACGCCGATTCGCAAGGGAGAATGTCGCCTATTTGCTCGCTTCCCCTTTAAATTTGCGGCTAAACTCCCCGGTTTCTTCATTAAACTCACTCCCCGTTGGTACTCTCACATTGGGCAGAATGGGGTTTTGGAAGATGATCAAATTTTTCTCCATTATCAGGAACGTTACCTCGATGCTAAAGGCGGGAGTTCCAATTTCAGCAAAGCGTTTTATCTACCCACAAAAGCCGATCGTTTTGTGTTCGAGTTCCGCCAGTGGGTGAATCAATATAATGCAGATTCATTCCCTGACGAACCCCTACCTCCCCGATTATCACAAGAAACGCTACTGGATCGGTATCACTCCCATACGATAAAGTGTAAAAGTTGCAGCACCGCCTTAGCTAAAATTCGGCAGATTCGTCGTGGTGTTGCTGTCGTGGGGGCAATTGCTTGGGCGATTATCCCGTTACTGACGCTGTTTTTTGACAAAACGGCAACCATCTCAGCCATTTTCTCCAGTGGGGTTGCGTTAATTGCTAGCATCGGCTGGTTTGGATTGGGTAGGTTGGAACGACGATTCTATGAAGGGCGAACGGTTCCACCACGTAATCTTCCCTAGGGTAGGGGTGGGTTTTACCAATAACGTTTTGGCACTGATCCCGCCCTTCTTAGGCAGCCGGGAGATAAAAATTCCCCGATAATATACTGAGAAGCAAATTGTCGCTCAATTAGTTAGTCGAACGTGTGAGGGAAAAGAGTTGATTAGCCCAATCATCTGTTTTGTTCTGGCATTTGTCCTCGCTTCTTTCGTGGAATACTGGATGCATCGCTTGATGCACGCTAATGCCCGCATTGGTGAACGTCATCGTGATCATCACCGCCGCAATGAAGGACAGGGGGTGCTGTGGGAGTTCCGGGATTATGTGCGGGGTAGCTTTATTGTCATGTGCCTCCTATTCTTCTATTCTTGGCAAGTTGGACTCGGTTGGTTCCTGGGTGGACTTTTTTATGCTGCCTTTTGTGCCTATGCCCATCAGCTACAGCACGAAAATCCAAGACGGTGCTTCTGGATGAAAATGCCTGTTCACTATGTCCACCACAAATATAAAATGTGGCATCACAATTTTGGTTTAGCTGTAGATTGGTGGGATCGGGTTTTCGGGACGTATAAGCCTGTAGAATGGCTAACCGATGAGGAATTGAAGCAACCCGAACGCGGGTATTTACAATTGCGATGGTGGTAGATGGGGCAGATGAGGAAGATGGGGGAGCATAATTATAGAGACGTAGCAGGCTACGTCTCTACAGCTAACCTTATCGTCGTCGCAACACCATCACCGATCGCGCGGTGACAGAGATCGGCTTATCCTCGGTATAGCTGATCTCCTCCTCGATAAAGCGAGGCTTATCGGTGTCAATCAAAACCAGCCATTCCCGGTCTTGCAATCCTGGGGGGAGCGTAAATTCAATCATCTCATAGTGAGCATTGAAGCAGAGGAAGAAACTATCATCCATGACTCGTTCTCCCTCATCCCCCCGCGCGGCAATTTCTTCACCGTTTAAGAAAATACCGATCGCTTTGGTATATCCTGCCAGCCATTGATCCTCTGTCATATCACCGCCATCGGGGTTGAACCAAGCAATATCCTTAACGCTAGAACCGTAGATAGCGCGACCGAGGAACCACTTGCGTCGCCGGAAAATCGGATGCTGGCGGCGGAAGTAAATCAGTTGACGGGTAAAGTTGAGAAGTGAGGCATTTCCCTCCGGTAAATCCCAATCAAACCAGGAGATTTCACTATCCTGACAGTATGCATTATTATTCCCGTCTTGGGTTCGCCCAATTTCATCGCCGCCTAAGAGCATGGGGACGCCTTGGGATAGCATCAGCGTCACCAGAAAGTTGCGCCGCTGTCTATTCCTTAACTGGAGAATCTCTGGATCATCAGTTTCTCCTTCCGCCCCACAATTCCAGGAACGGTTATGGCTTTCCCCATCCCGGTTTTCTTCCCCATTGGTGTCGTTATGCTTGTCGTTGTAGCTTACAAGGTCATTCAGGGTAAATCCATCATGGGCGGTAATGAAGTTAATGCTAGCACTAGGTCGGCGTCCGTTGGACTCATACAAGTCAGAACTTCCGGTGAAGCGATAGGCAAATTCAGCTAAACTGCTATCTTCACCTCGCCAAAAGTCTCGCACGGTATCTCGATATTGCCCATTCCACTCTGACCACAGCAGGGGAAATTTACCCACTTGATAGCCTCCCATGCCCACATCCCAGGGTTCAGCAATCAGCTTCACATTTGAGAGGACAGGGTCTTGGTGAATAATATCAAAGAATGCCGCCAGACTATCCACCTCATAGAGTTCTCGTGCTAATGCCGAGGCTAAGTCAAAGCGAAAACCATCCACATGCATCTCTAGCACCCAATACCGCAGGCTATCCATAATTAGCTTCAGGACTTGGGGATGACGCACGTTCAGGGAATTACCACACCCGGTAAAATCCATGTAATAGCGGAGGTCATCTTCTACAAGGCGGTAGTATGCCACATTGTCAATTCCGCGCAGTGAAAGGGTAGGACCGAGATGATTTCCTTCGCCGGTATGATTGTAAACGACATCCAGAATCACCTCAATGCCCGCTTTATGCAGCGCCTTGACCATTTCCTTAAACTCACTCACCTGTTGCCCTTGAGTCCCACTGGCACTGTAGTTGGCATGGGGCGCCATATAGGCAATTGAATCGTAACCCCAGTAATTCTTTAACCCTTTATCCACTAAATGTCCCGGTTGGGACAAGAAGTGATGTACGGGGAGCAATTCCACCGCCGTAATCCCCAAAGTCTGAAGATACGCGATCGCGGCAGGATGCGCCAGTCCAGCATAGGTGCCGCGTAAGGGTTCAGGGATGTCTGGGTGTAGCTGAGTGAAGCCTCTAACATGGGTTTCGTAAACAATAGTTTCGTGAGCCTGTCGTTGCAGAAATTCGTCATCTTCCCAGTCAAAAGACTCATCAACAACGACGGCTTTGGGAATGAGGTGAGAATCATCAATTTCAGACAATATCAAGTCTTTCTCTGGATCATCCCACGGATAGCCAAAGATTTCCTCTCCATAGCCAATCTCGCCATCCAATGCCTTAGCATAAGGGTCAATTAGCAGTTTATTCGGATTGAAACGATGACCCTCCTCCGGTGCATAGGGACCATGGACTCGGAAACCGTACCGTTGTCCCGGACTAATCCCCGGTAAATAACCATGCCAGACGAAGTTGCTGACTTCCGTCAACTCCAAGCGTGTCTCCTGATTCTCATCATCAAATAAACAAAGCTCGACAGCCTCTGCGTTCTCACTGAACAAAGCAAAGTTTGTGCCTTTGCCATCCCAAGTTGCCCCTAAAGGGTAACTTTTACCGGGCCAAACGGGTACGTACATACATGAACCTCCTTATCCATCAATATAAAATACTCAAGCTCAAGGCAACCTTTCTCCTAAGCCGTAAGATGGATCTAATTACTTATCGCATTTGCACCTGATCAGGATTAACCAACAATGAAAGCAGATTATTCCCTCCCCCCAGCAATGAATGCCCTTGATTGGTAATAGGTAGATCAGCAAATCAATGGTTTGGGGGATTGCCAAGGTCAACTACTGTTTTTAGAAGTGAACTGGGATAAGTCAAACATCCAACAGAATTGGTAAGCGGTAATTTTGAAACTTTTATTGCACCCAATGGTATACATTTAACCTATCCCATCTCCAATCTCCAACGTTTAAGTAATTTTAACCGAACATGAATGTCCAAGACCATTATGTCGCATTGATGATTGGTAACTCTCGGCTGCACTGGGCTTGGTTTGCGGGAGATACTCTCCAAGATGCTTGGGATACCCAGCATTTTCCAGCAGCAGAGGTGGAATGGCTCCTCCAACACTGGACATCTGGTCTTCTACCTACCACCGTTTTCGGTGAACCCTTCGTTTCCTGGTATTCCTCCAATCAATACCTACCCCTTTATATCGCTTCAGTCATTCCTGAGCAAACCCCATTGTGGCAAACCTATCCTGCTGCCCACGTCATTACTCTAGAGGATGTACCGCTTTTAGGCGTCTATCCCACCTTGGGCATTGATCGCGCCCTCGCTGTGTTAGGGGCAGGGGAAACCTATAATTATCCAGTGCTGGTGATTGATGCGGGGACAGCACTAACCTTTACGGGTGTCGATGATCATCGCCATCTCGTGGGTGGTGCTATTTTACCAGGACTCAAATTACAACTAGAATCATTAGCCCACAAAACAGCCGCCTTACCTTCTATCTCACCTAAGTGCCAATTACCCAACCGTTGGGCAGTGGACACGTCTGAGGCGATTGAAAGTGGCGTTATTTATACTCTACTAGCAGGAATTCGAGAGTTTATTGCCGACTGGTTGCATCGATTCCCTAACAGCCCGATTGCCTTAACTGGCGGAGACTCTGACTTGTTGCTAAACTATTTACAGATTCAGTATCCTCAAATTTCCACTTATGTTTTTGCCGATTATCACTTAATCTTTTGGGGAATTAAAGTTGTTGCTTCAAAGGGAGAATAAAGGAGGCAATATGTATAGTCACAAAGACATAAATTTTGGGAAAATTAATTATAAGAAGCATTGAGGTAGATATAAGAGCGCAATTTGAGAATATTTTATCCACCAAAAAATCGTTTTATATATGTTAAGCACCTAAAAAAACCAGATTAATTCGTTCTCTGGCAAAAAATGGATTAGATTGACCCGCCCTTGACCCTAGTCTAATTACGACTTATTTTTTAATTTTTCTCGACATATTTTTATGAAAAAAACCTCTTGAATAATTTTCATCAGAAGAGTATTAGCTTTACCATTTTTTAGCAACAACTTCATCAAAAAATTATAAGTAATACACGGAATTTAGCTTTGTACTTGGAATACTAGAACTAGGTAAAAGTAAACCATTCAGACCCTAAATAAATGTCCTTTTCCAACCCAATCCAGCTATTTGAACTCAAAGATATGGAAGAAAATCTGGCAGAACTCCTGTCTAGATGTCGTCAATTACAAAAGAGTTTAGTCGATGACCAAGACACCGAGGTGCAAAATCAGACGGCTTCTCCTGACCAAGAGCCGGACTCAGATGATACATTCTGGAGTTGAGCATTTCGCTAACCCTACCTAAATCAAGATACCATCTAGGGACTGCGCTCAACTTTCGTTCAAAAGCGCGATCGCATTATTGGATAACCTTGACCAGGAGGTGTATAGAGCGGCAAGATTAATTGTCGATTATAGTATTCAGTCCTAATCGGCAGGTAGACGAAAACTAAGGGAAGGGGGAGTTTCGCCCTGTTGTATTTACCACGTTTTTCTAGAAAAAACCCTCAACGCGAAGGAGAAATAAGCGCTGAGGGGAGTCATCAGGGTGCATCTACTTTTTCCTCATTCTCTATCTGCCTAAGAGCATCCGGAAAAAATTGAATTCAATGTGCCAATTGCCACTCATCCCAGAAAACCTAATTACCTCCTGCTAGCCACGAGAAAGTTTAACCAAGAACGGCAATCAGACCGGAATTTAGGGGAATCAATTAAATTTAGGTTATATTAAATGAGGCAAAATCGGCTCATGAAAATTTTCAATTTTTATGAAAATTGCATCACTCGTGTCTCCCGCGATCGCAGCTAGTGTGATCCTGTTCCTCAACCCCGCATTGGCAGCCGTACTCAACGCTTCTGCTCGCTTGGCGGGATTCTCCCCTGATAATCGTCATTATATTTACTTAGAAAGTTATCGGGATTCAGTGACAGAGGTTCCCACGGCTCATCTCCAAATTATCAATATCCCCAATAACTCTTGTGTTAGAAATGGTTGTCTGCGAACAGACTATGATCGCGATGCCTATAGTCTCAGTAATCAAGCGGCTGAAAATGACTTGCTGCAAGATACATTAACACTCCGACAAGATTTGGGACTGAATCAGCTAAAAGTAGGCATTAAACTCCCTGTCATTGATAGCACCCGTCAGTCAGATGATATCGAAACCGTTACATTTCGCCTCAAAAACCAGCCGTTACAAATTCGTCTAGAGCAAAGGCGTATCCCCTCCCTGTTATCTGGAGGCACTTCTCCAGTCGCACGGGCGTCCATGCGCTTAATCATAAATTATCAGAATCAGCGCTTGACTCTGGGTAATCTGAACAACTACCGGGATGCCGTGAAAGGCTATGGGATTCGAGAGGTGCGGCTATCTCCTAACGGAAATAACATCGTGGTGCTGCTGGATATGCTCCAACCCACTCATGAGGATATCGTCAAAACCACATTAGTGCAAAGCTTTTCCCTGGAGCCGTTTGGGGATTAGTCACAGAAGTTATACTCTTGATTTAGACTAGAGCAGGTACTCTCATCAGTTTAAAGTTAAATTTCGATAGGTTATGGATTGAAAAGAAAAGTAAAATAAAATTTCAATTGCTTGTACTTTGCACAGAGAGTAGTAAAGTAGAAATTGAAGCTAATCAGAAAGCTTCACTGACAGATATTAACGTTACTTGCAAAACCGAGAAAGGAGGAAAGGCGAAGAACCTGTTAAATCTAATATCTGTCTTGCCAAAGACGCAACTTCTAACAGCAACACTCAACGCGAAGACTGATACATCCTCTAACTAGAAATGTAGGGAGCAATGCATCTGAATTATCGAATTTAGAGCAACTCTATTTAGGATTGATTACGGAGAGGAAGTCACTCAGAGAGCAGTTTGAGTGTTGTTGTCATATTATGCATAGATGTCCTGTCCTATCGTTCCCAGGCTCAGCTGTACCTCGTTCCCAGGCTCAGCCGTACCTCGTTCCCAGGCTCAGCCTGGGAATGCCACTTGGGAGGCTCTGCCTCCCCCTCACCCGACACTCCAGAGGTTCCACCTCCTCAAATCAAATCCACTGATAGCAATCCCGGTTGACCGATATAATTGCGGTAACTCGAATAGCGCCAATGAGCTGGATCATCAATATAGCCACGCTTCACAGGATTATGATGAATATACTCTAGCTTTTGCTTTAACATCTGTTCATTTACAATCATTTGCGGATGAAATCCTTCCTGCCAAACCTGATAATTTTGATCATGTTTATGGGCAAGTTTAGCACTTTTGAGTTGAGTCAGAAGAAAATGACTCTGGTGTTCAATCAACCAATCTATAATTGTTCGAGCTGTGAAGGATTTGAACGTCCTGATTTCTTTAGATAAGTTATCAGCAGAGGCGAGCAAATGCAGGTGATTTTCCATGAGAACGTAACCGTGTAGAGCAATTCGCTGCTGACTTTGTAGAAAGCGGAGAGAGTCGAGAACAATTTGCGCTAATTCTGGCTTGCTGAAAAGGGGAATCCAATTAACACTCGTGCAGGTGAGGAAGTGAGGTTGTTTGGCTATAACGCGGTAGCGCGATCGTCCCATCGTGACGGTGAGTGATAGCAGGTATAGGCTCGATTTTACCATTCAGGCGGAGTCAGGGGATAGAGCTTTAGAAAAGCGCGATCGCAACTTGAGGAAGAGGGAGGCAGAGCCTCCGGGGTGGCATTCCCAGGCTCAGCCTGGGAACGAGGGGGCGAGAGGGCGAGGGGAGGAGGGGAGAGAGTACAATAAATAAGCATTGCGATCGCACCCCTAAGTCCCTCATGCCTCAACCTCAACCCCAATGGCAGGTTCAACCATCTCCTGATGTTCCTCAATGGTTTCTTGACGCGATTAAATCCTACACCCCAGCCTCAGAAGGATACTACGCCGCGCAGGTATTATGGCAACGTGGAATTCGCGAGTTAAACCAATTAGCCGCATTTATTAATCCTGATCTATATCAACCCGCTAGTCCCTTTGAATTTGGTCAGGAAATGAAGCGAGCCGTGCAGCGATTGCAGCAAGCGCGGGATAAGGGAGAAAATGTGGCGATTTGGGGTGACTTTGACGCCGATGGGATTACGGCAACCAGTGTTTTATGGGAAGGATTGGGACAGTTTTTGCCTCAGAATCAACAACTCACCTATTACATTCCTAATCGTATCACGGAATCTCACGGGTTAAATTGTTCGGGAATTGACCAACTGGCACGATGGAAGACCCAACTGATCGTAACCTGCGATACGGGAAGCACGAATCTCAGCGAAATTGATTATGCTCAACAATTGGGGATAGACATAATTATTACCGATCACCATACATTACCAGATGATCGCCCTAAGGTAGTTTCTATTATTAACCCCCGCTATTTTGCCGGAACCCATCCCCTGTTTCATCTATCTGGTGTGGCGGTGGCGTATAAGTTAGTTGAGGCACTTTATCAAACATTACCCGATATTCCCCAACAACCTCTAGAGGACTTATTGGATTTAGTGGCGATTGGTTTAATTGCCGATTTAGTCCAGCTTAGTGGTGATTGTCGCTATTTAGCCCAACGGGGAATTCAAACGCTACAGCAACAATTGAAAACCCGCACCCGTCCCGGTGTAGCCAAGCTTTTAGAACTCTGTCAGCGCAGTGGTGATCGCCCCACGGATATTTCTTTTGGCTTAGGTCCAAGAATTAATGCGGTGAGTCGCATTCAAGGTGATGCTTCGTTTTGTGTGGAGTTATTAACCCGTCGCGATGAAGCCTATACTCAAACCTTAGCCCTAGAAACAGAATTAGCCAATAGTCGCCGCAAATCCTTACAGAAAGATATTACGGAACAGGTTAAACAGAAACTAGCACAACTTGACCTTTCGACAACTTATGTTATTGTCCTAAACGATCCCCAATGGTCAGCGGGAGTTTTAGGCTTAGTCGCCGGTCAAATTGCTCAAGAATATGGACGCCCGACAATTTTATTAAGTACAGGTGAGGATGGGGTAGCACAGCAGCAATGTAGAGACGTGCCATGGCACGTCTGGGAGCAGAGGAGCGAAGAAAACAAGGGAGAGTTTTTCCAATCAACCATCAACCATCAACCCTTAACCATCAACCATCAACCATCAACAATCGCCCGAGGTTCT
Source organism: Coleofasciculus sp. (assembly GCF_046565525.1). Lineage (NCBI taxonomy): Bacteria > Bacillati > Cyanobacteriota > Cyanophyceae > Coleofasciculales > Coleofasciculaceae > Coleofasciculus > Coleofasciculus sp. The sequence continues at coordinate 15,635 of NZ_JBKHUP010000040.1, forward strand.
GCCCGTTCGGTTAATGGAATTGATCTGTATGAATTAGTCCAATCCCAAGAACACCTATTACACCGATTCGGCGGACATCCCTTTGCTGCTGGGTTAAGTTTGCCTGTGGAAAATATTCCCTTATTTACCGAAGCGATCAATCAAAAGTTACGCCAACAATTAGCCGCCCAAGACGCCTTATTAGCCCCTGTCGTTACCGCTGATATTGTCGTGACAGTTGCTGCTTTGGGAAAAGCTTTATTCCAAGAACTTAAACTATTGGAACCTTGTGGAATGGGCAATCCGGTTCCTAAGCTGCTGATTGAAAACTGTTGGTTTGAATCGGTTTGGAATCGCAATACTCAGGATTTGAAGGGGAAAAAGGTACAATATATTAAAACCGAATTGGAAATCTGGGATGATTCTACAAGTATGGGCTTTCCGGGTATCTGGTGGGGACATTATCGAGATGAAGTTCCCAAAGGTCGATGTAATGCGATTGTGGAACTGGACTATAATAACTTTAAAAAACGTTTTGAAGTGCGCTTAGTGGCGGTTCAATCGGGGGATAGAATTTCCTCGTTTAATCTTCCCAGTCAACTGGATTGGATTTTAGATTGGCGCGATGGGATGCAGGAGGATAGAGGTGTAGGGGTGGGGTTTACCGATAACGTTCTGTCAATGTCCGATCATTTGACTAAACCAGCCCTGGTTGGGGAACAGGAGGAAACGCTCACGCCTGAATCAACTGATCCGTTAACCGTTCTCGAATGTCCCACCAGTTGGGATGAATTGCAACTCTGGTTTAGACGGGCGATGCAAAGCGAACGAAAATTAGCGATCGCGTATCCGCCACCGCCTCAACTCCCACCCCGCCAGGTTTGGGAGAAATTAGTCGGACTGGCTAAATTCCTCAGTCGCACCGGGAAATCCGCTACCCTAGGGCAATTGCAAGAAAAGTTAGAATTAAGCGATCGCACCTTACATTTGGGACTAGCCGCCCTTTCGGGTTTGGGGTTTCAGGTGAAACACCAAGGCGGATCAATCCAAATCAGTGGCTCGATTGGGGAATTGGATGGGGACGCGATCGATCCGATGACAAAGGAAAAGATTCAAGTCTTTTTATCTGCTGTAGAAGAAGAGCAGTTTTTGCGTCACTATTTTTATCAGGTTCCCTTGTCCACAATTCATGGAATGTTGGCGCTAACAACCAATACTACCATTTTTCCTTGATCCCAACAAAACCGTCAAATTTGACGAAAACGCAGCATCTGCAAAAGTTCATCGGTATCCATTTCTAACGCTTCAGCGATATCCTCTAATTCAGCATCTGTTGGTCTTGCGCCATCTTTGATTTCCTGGAGTCGTTCATCTGAAATGGGTGGATTATCTTTATACTCTTCAGTCCATTCCACTCCTGCTACTAAGTCGCTCAGTAGTGGCTTACCCAAGGCATCAACATGGCGTTGAATCCGCTGATTTATCGCCTTTTGCAGAGTCCGCAGTTCATCCATCCTTAAATTGTCCAAGCCATCAAGGATTTTTTGCAGCGTTAGTGGTTGTTTATCTGAATCAGTCATGGGATTTGTAATTACCCCTTCAGAAATAAGGGGTGCAGGGGTGCAGGGGTGCAGGTTTGTCGGGGCGGATTTGACAGATAACGTGATTTAAAAAACTGATAACTTGACTAAATCCGCCCTCTTTAAGGTGCAGGGAAGCCAAGGATAGTTGAGCCGCTCAGTCAGTAGTGTGAGCATCTGACTCACATTTAGAAGTACGCGATCTAAATGTTTGCGCTTCGCTTTCCACACGACTTTTGCTGATATGGAGATGCTCCCTACTGGCTTTACCCTTATGCCAAAATCTTACCATTTTTTATTTGAATCGTTGACAAAGGACAAATGACAAATCACGAATAACACTTAAAGCGATTTCAAATACTCAATCAACGCCTGCTTATCCTCAGCCACCAACTCTGTACCATAACTATGACCTTGATTGCTATTTGCCGTCACCATCGTATCATATCTAAACCCCTCTTTCTTCGCCTCTACTCCTTCAGCAATAAACCCTACTTTTTCCGGATCATACACATCATATCCTCGATAAAACACTTTCGTCCGCTTCTGTGGGATCTCCAATAAATCTGTTAAATACGGGACTGAACCATTATGCAAATAGGGCGCTCTTAACCACAAACCATCTAACGCCACCGCCACATATCCATTAGTTTTGCGAAGCTGATCAAAATCCCAATCATATCCTTCGGCAAACTCGTTATACGCATCAGCCGCTTCTTGCGTCCACATATCTAAACGATAGCGGTCAGTACCAATCTCATCAATAGGAATAACAGTTCCAATTCGTTCGCCGCCTAACCCATGACAAGAGGCACAGTTATTTTCAAAAATTTGACTCCCTTGTGCAGCTAAAGCTTGATCAATGTTATATGGATATTTTGGCGCGGGTAATTGACGAATATAATCCTCCACCCGCTGTAATCCCTCAATATTAATTGACTCCTTCGTCGCACCATCACCAATCGCTCCAGTATTCACAGTTTCTGTGAGTGATGTTTCTAACCCATCCCAATGTAAGGCAAATCCTTCATGTTGATTTTGATTCCAAATCGACATCATATCGGAATTGCCAATTGTATCATCTAGGGGTAGTCCTAAAACTCGAAACTTCACCGGATTAAACGGAGCAATGCGTCCCGATCCTTGATCCGGTCGTTCTTCCATCCAGGCAAAGGATTCTTTAAGATCTAATAACTCTTTCCGGGTGCGGGGAATAATAATAAACCGATAGAGTAGCTTATCAAACCAAGACAGGTCATAATTATATCTAATTTCATCTAAAATATAGTCCGGATTAAATCGGGGATCAGTGGCACAATCACTGAGAAAGCGAATATAACCTTGCAAATTAAATTTATTCGAGGGTCCCCCTAGAACAATGGTTGGTTTATCTTTTGGGGTTTGGCGATAGGTTGCACTATGACACAGCGCACAGGTTATTCCTTGGCGGGGAAAGCCGATAATTTTTTTAGAAAAGCCAACAGGTAATTCTTGTCCTTCTTCCCAGGTAATTCCTAGGGAGGTATAGCCACCAGGTTTTGGGAGTTTATCCGGGAAAACCCGGGGTAATACTAGCCAAATCCAATAGGGAACGCCTTCGGCATTTTCGGTACCTATTGAACCGTATTTAAAATGATCTTCGACTGATTCGTAATAGGTGTCTACTTCGCGAAAAAGGTTATACCATGCCAGATATCCTACACTACCAATTAGCAGAATTATAATAATTACAATCGCTGTAATTGTTTGTCCAATTTTTGAGGTTTTACTTTCCATAAAATTCTCCTTTTGTTTAGTTTAATCCTATTGCTTTTAATGAAAAAAGCCCTAGAGAGACGTGATAGTCTAGGGCAACCCACTCCAATTGAGTGGGCTCCCAGGTTAATTGGTGCAAGTGGGTCACTGCTACCCGTCTAATTTCTCCGAAAATGACCGATTTAGGAAAATTACTGGGCTGTTTCTGGCATTTCAGGCTGTTGATTCCGCATGGCTAAGAATAACAGAATCCCTTGCACAATCATGAAAAATACATCCACTAAAGCAATCGTGAGAAATCCTAACTCTTGCCCAAAGAACAAAACAGCACTTAGGAAAAAAGTAGCGCCCGCGCCCCGTGTAAGGAATACTGACATCCAAGCCGTTGCTTTGTAGCGATAAGGATCAATTGCTCCCGGAATATACAAAATACTAAGTTCCAGTAGCAATAGTCCAGCCGCCCTTACCCAGATAATTGGCACGGGTATTCGCATCTTTAATAGCGAAAGTAGAACTTCTGGAAAAAAGCAGAGGGGAATTATAAAAAACATATTCACCACAATGCCTAGCCAGACAACACGACAAAACCATTTTGCATAAGAATTCATGATTTTTTCTCTTGATTCTAAAAAATGGGGGACATAGGGGAGATAGGGAGACAGGGGGGATAAGGATGTTAATTCAAAACTCGGTCGAGGCGGGTTCAGCCGCATCTGGGTAAAAAAAGGTGATAGTAGTGAACCCTGTCTATACACAAAACTATCGCACTTCTCCAATATCCAAAAATTAAAGCGTTTTCAAATACTCAACCAATGCAGCTTTATCCTCCGCAGCAAGTTCGATGCCATACAAATGACCCTTGTTACTATTGCCAGGTACGGTAGTGTCAAACTTAAAATACTGCTTTCCCTTCTCCTGGGCAACCGTTGAGACAAAACCGACATTCTCTTGATCAAATACATCATACCCGCGATAGAATACCTGAGGACGGTTTCCTGAATCCTCTAACAAGTCTCGTAGCGTCGGTACAGACCCATTGTGCAAATAAGGCGCTCGCAACCAGATTCCATCTAATGGCATATTGGCATAACCATCAGTCTTACGGAAATTCTTGAACCGTTCCGGCGTCCCCGCAAACAGGGTATTTTGATTAGACAGTAACTTGTAGGTATAAGAATCCAACCGATGCGGGTCAGTACCAATTTCCCCAATCGGCGTCACCTTACCCAGCTTCGCCCCACCAAAGGCATGACAACTGGCACAATTATTTTGATAAATTGGCTGACCCTTAGCCGCTAATTCCCGATTAATCGGGTACGGATAAGTCGGTGGAGGAAGTTCCCATAACCAATCCTCAATCCGCTTAATCCGTTCCAAATCCGCCGTAACCGGAGTCACTCCTGCACCCAACGCTGCACTTAAATTACGTTCATGAACTGATTTGTTATCCCCATCCCAATGCAGTTGCAATCCTTCACGGGGTTTTTGATTCCAGATAGAGGGTAAATCAGCCGTACCAATTTTTTCATCTTCTTCTAACTCATCCATCGGGAAGTGAAACTGAATCGATTTATAGGGATTAAACGTATCCACCCGTCCTGGACCCCAATCCGGTTGTTCGTTTAAAAAAGCCAGTTGACTCCCTTGAGTAATCAACGCATCCCTCGTTTGGGGAATAACCAGATAGCGATAAATTAACGTCTGAATCGGATTAAAGTTTCCCCCTTGGGCATCAATTTCGGCTAAAATTCGGTTGGGTGTGAATCGTTCATCCAAAGCCGTTTTTCCCAGAAACTGAATATACCCTTGCAGATTCACTGTATTTGATGGCATCGTGGGGATAATTTGAGACTCACTCTCAGGCGTATCCCGCAGCGAACCGACATGACAAATCGCACAATTCAAGCCAACGCGGTCAATCAAAACGCGACGCTGAGAAAACCCAATGGGGCGGTCTTTTCCCGTCTCGTAAAGAAAACCTAGGGACTGATACCCTTCACCGGGCAATTTGTCAGGAAATACGGCGGGTAGAACTTTCCAAATCCAATAGGGTACTCCATTTTCTGGTTCACTGCCAATTGACCCATATTTAAAATGGTCATTAATATCAGCATAATCCACAGGATTATTCAAAAATAGGGGAGAAATTAAAGCAATAATTGCAGCGATTATAACTCCTGCAATCACAATCCATAATTTCTTAAAAGCCTTCGCCGTTGACTTCAATGGCGTTGAGTTTTCCATAATTGTTCATTGATGATTGATGATTGGTGATTCTGGAAGACCCTTCGCTTCGCTCAAGGAACCTGGTTTCTGTCGGGGAGGTTTCACTGTTGTTGTTTATCAACTCACTCAGATGGGACTAAACCTACCCCGGTAGAGACTTAGCCGCCTACACCTGGAACCCCCATATCCCGGTTTACTGAAACGGTGCAGGATCAAACACAGTCATAATTTCTGCAATCATTTCATCCGAGTTATTATAGCGGTGTAACTCATAACAACCGAGGGGATTTTCTAAGGCATTGAGTAAACATTTGTTGCAGTAAGTACAAGGACGTTCTGGCAAGTCTTTTCCTGCCTTAAACTGGTGAACTAAGTCATTATTTGCGACTAAGGGACGGGCAATACTAACCGCATCGCAGAATCCCTCCTGAATTGCCCGACGAATATAGGACGCCTGTTGAAACCCTCCCGTACAAATAACTGGAATATTCACCTGCTTTTTAATCTCAGCCGCGTGATTAATGCTAACCCCCTGATACTTCTGCAACAATTCCTGCATCTGTTGGGAATTCACGAACGTCTGGAACGACTCATTCAATGCTTGCGCCTTTACCTCTAATCCCTGAATCGGTTGATCCTGGGTCTGTTTCTGAACTCGATTCCATAAGAATAAGAAGATTGGATACAACAGGGGAACCCGAAACAGTAAATAGTTGCGAAAGGTATGAATCCCACTGGATAACATCAAATCATACCAGCGCATTGCCTCCATTCTGGGAAATTCACCGGGAGGGTTCAAGGGATGAGGAAATAGACTCCCCGTGGAAACATGAATCCCATCAACTCCAGCCGCTTCCATCCACTTACAAACTTGAATCGAATCGTCTAGGGTATTCCCCGGCTTTTCCCACGGAATCACGGCATTATTATAGTCCACCGCACTAATCTTAGCTTGTAGGTGAAAATCATCACCCACTTCTTGACGAATTGCTGTAATAATCTCCAATAAAAAGCGAGCGCGATTTTCTAAGGAACCCCCATATTCATCATTGCGGTCATTAATCCCAGAACTGAGAAATTGGGTAATTAAATAACCATTGGCGCTGTGCAGTTCCACACCATCCAATCCCGCCTCTCGCGCCCGTCTCGCTCCCGCCGCAAACGCCTGAATTATTTCTTTAATCTCAGCCTTTGTCATGGCTTGACATTCAAAACCATGAAACGATTCCGTGATACTGGTTGAACTGAGGGCTTTTGAGTAAAGGTTTTCCACGCCACTCACATCCTGCTGACGCCCTGAATGGCTCAGTTGCATGATAAATTTGCAGTCATACTCATGCACAACCTCGCCAATTTTACGCCAGAAGGGAATGCGGTCATCTCGGTCAATCGTGGCATAGTTTGGCAGGATTCGTCCCCGAATTTGCACGGGCGTAAACGATGAAATAATTGCACCTACGCCTCCTCTGGCAAACTTCTGTTCCCAATTGATTCGGGCTTGGTTACCGGAACCATCATAATTATCGAATCTGCCGGAAATATTCGAGCGAAAAATGCGATTGTTGACAGTGAGGTTCCGGAATGTTATTGGTTGAAAAATGATATCGTTGTCATTTGTCATTTGTCATTCGTTATTGGCGGCAAGGGACGTTTATATAAGATAATGATAAAAATCCAGAATATTCTAATTTTTCAATTATGGCAACTCCTGGGACAACTGAATTTATTTTAAGATTTGTTAAAAGTATCCGGGTTTTGTGGCGAACAGGCTGAGGCTGGTTATCATCAATGGAACAAACAGAGGCGGTTTGAACCAACTCAATCGCCTCTGTCGTTGCTCAGACTCTCTATTACTGGTTTCAAAATGTCTTCCCTCAATCCCCATCACCCCCAAACTGCTCTGATTACTGGCGCATCCAGTGGTATTGGTTATGAGTTGACGAAACTATTGGCTCGCGATCGCTATAATTTAGTCTTAGTTGCCCGAAGTGCCGATAAGTTGCAGCAGATGGCTGACTCATTCACCGATAAATTCGGGATCACGGTAAAAACAATAGTCAAAGATTTGTCTGACCCGAACAGCCCTCAGGAAATCTTTGCCGAACTTCAACAAGAAACCATGACTGTTGATGTTTTGGTAAATAATGCTGGCTTTGCCACCTACGGATTTTTTGAGCAAACTGACCTGATGACGGAACTTTCGATGATGCAGGTTAATATGGTTGCTTTAACCCATCTGACCAAGCTATTTATACCTCAAATGATCCAAAATAAGCAAGGAAAAATATTAAATATTGCCTCCACTGCTGCCTTTCAACCCGGACCTATGATGGCAGTTTACTACGCCACCAAAGCTTATGTCCTGTCCTTCTCAGAAGCCCTCGCCAATGAAGTCAAGAAATCCGGAGTAACCGTGACAGCCCTTTGTCCTGGACCAACAGAATCGGGATTTCAAAAACGGGCAAATATGGAACAATCAAAATTGGTCAAGGGACGCCAGATTATGGATGCGAAAACGGTTGCTAAGATTGGCTATCAAAGCATGGTGGAAGGCAAACCAGTCGTTATTCCTGGTGTGAAAAACAAACTGCTGGCTTTATCGGTTCGCTTTCTTCCCCGAACAATGGTGACTCAAGTTGTCAGAAGTATGCAAGAGTGATGAGAGAGAGTTGTTAATTATTGTATCTAAATAATAAGGAATTTAAATCATGGCTAAATCATCCAAATCGGCTCAAGGTCGGCAAAAACCTTGGCATCAATTACCCGTTCCACTGGCATTAGTAAAATTATTCCAGTTCCGGAACCGAATGCGGCAAGAAAACCTACATGATACAGCAAAATTACCTAGCCAAGGTGATGGAACACAACCTACACCCAGTCCAGATGGTCACCATCTCAAGATTCGTACAGCCGACGGGAGTTTTAATAGCCTAGAACAGCCAGAAATGGGTCAGGCGGGTTCCCGTTTTGGACGCAACGTTCCCCTACAATACACTCATCCTGACCAAAAGAATTTACTCGAACCCAATCCGCGTACAATTAGCCGCAAATTACTGACACGGGATAAATTTGTACCCGCTAGCACCTTAAACTTACACGCCGCATCTTGGATTCAATTTCAAACCCATGACTGGTTCGCCCATGGGGGTACGTTAGAGAAGAAATTTGAGATTCCTCTAGAAGCAGATGATCCGTGGCCCCAAGAATATCGACCTCTAGAAGTGGGCGCGACTTTACCCGACTCCACTCGTCCCGACGGAGATACAAAAAATCCCCCCACCTTTCTGAACCGAGTCACTCATTGGTGGGATGCGTCACAAATTTATGGTAGCGATCAGGATACCATTGATAAGCTGCGGACTCATGTCGATGGTAAGCTAATTATCGGTGACGATAACTTATTACCCATCAACCCAGACAATGGCATCGACCTAGTGGGTTTTGATGAGAACTGGTGGGTAGGCTTGAGTATGTTACATACTCTATTCGTCAAAGAACACAATACTATTTGCGATCATCTCAAAAACGAATATCCCGATTGGAAAGAGGATGATCTGTTTAATCACGCCCGACTAATTAACGCCGCCTTACTCGCCAAAATCCATACCGTTGAATGGACGCCTGCAATCCTGGGACATCCCGCCTTAGAAATCGCCATGAACGCCAACTGGTGGGGATTTTTAGGTCAACATGTCAAAGGATTATTTGGGCGTATCGGAGAGGGAGAAGTCCTCAGTGGTATTATCGGATCACCGACAGATCATCATACTGCCCCCTACTATCTCACCGAAGAATTTGTCTCGGTCTATCGGATGCATCCCTTAATGCCAGATGAGTTTGAATTTTACTCTCTCAACAATGGGGAATTACGGTTAACTCAAAATCTATTTGAAGTATCAGGGAATCGTAGCCGGACGCTAGTCGATAAAGTAGGTATGCCCGATTTATTCTACTCATTTGGGATCACTCATCCTGGGGCAATTACCTTACATAATTACCCGCGTTTTCTACAGCAATTAGTCCGGGATAACGGCGAAGTCTTCGATCTAGCCGCTGTTGATATATTACGCGATCGCGAACGCGGCGTTCCCCGTTATAATCAATTCCGTGAACTCATTGGTCGTGAACGGGTCAAAACCTTTGAGGACATCACCGAAGACCCGCAATGGGCAAAGGAACTACGGGAAGTTTACAACAACGACATCAACAGCGTTGATTTAATGGTAGGCATGTTTGCCGAAAACCCACCCGCCGGGTTTGGCTTCAGTGATACAGCCTTCCGTATCTTTATCCTAATGGCATCCCGACGACTCAAGAGCGATCGCTTCTTCACCAAAGACTACACCGCCGAAGTCTACACTCAATGGGGTTTAGATTGGATTGACAACAACAGTATGTTAACGGTTCTGCGCCGCCATTATCCTACAGTCAGCCCTGCTTTATTCGGCGTGCAAAATGCCTTTGCCCCCTGGCGTAAAGTTGGTGTTTCGGGATATTAATCATTAAGATTGGGAGTCGGGAACAGGTAATAGGCAATAGGCAATAGGTAATAGTAACTAGCGAAGCGTTGCGGCGGGGGTGTGGGGGGTCGCAACGCCCCTTATAGATCCCCCTTCTGTCCCCCTTCTGTCCCCCTTCCGTCCCCCTTCCGTCCCCCTTCTGTCCCCCTACCCCCCTCATTCCCCCCTACAAGAGGGGGGAGACCAGAGGATGCTTCGCTTTTTTTGCATGGGGGAGACCAGAAAAAACTAACGCATTTAACCCATAAGTTGAAGCAATCAAGGATAACTTTTTGGACTTCCCCCATAAAACTTAAAATACACTACAAACCCCAATACTTTTTTACCCAGTTACCCCAATGAAAAAGCTGCAAAACTTTTGGCATAATGCCCACAATTTAGATCCACTCCCTAACGACTATGAATCTTGGAATGCTGCAAAAAAGCAGGACTTTATTTGGCAGCAAAGAATTTTAGAATCCAGATACGATAACCTACCGCCACTCAAAAAAATTGACGTTATCGGTTTATTTTTTACTCTCTTAAGCATCAAAATGGATCGCTTAGCCGATGAAGCGCCCCGCAAATGGAACAAAGCCATTCACGCCCATGCAAGTGTGGCTAAGGTTAAGTTAGTCCCCACCCCGACCAGTCCATTTACCGGTTTATTCAAAGGAGCCGACTATGGTCTTCTACGATTATCCCTCACAGGTGATCCCAGCGATCGCGGATTTGCCCCAGGGTTAGCCCTTAAGCTTTTGGTGGATGGCAAACCCTCCGAAAACTTCTCGGCGTTGGTTTCCCTCACAGGTCAAGGCAATAACTATAATTTCTTTGCCAATGAATTGTCTAATATCGTTCCCGAAGAAAACGATTTAGGTCCTAAATTCATCAATTTAATCTTCCGCCGCGTCAGCAAATTTCCCCGCAAACTCTATTTACAAGGCTTTGCCCAAATAGACCAAACGGGTCATCCAGAACCTGATCCCTTTTATCCCTATCGCCTTTTTATGGTTCCCAATCCCACTATTCAGTTTCCTGAACAACCACCCCATGATTTCAGAGATGACCTTGCCACAATTCCTGTTGGAACCTCTTTATTTTCCCTCTATGCCGTTGATCCCAAAAACGTAGGAGACGAAAACGCCAACCAGAACGCTGATATTATAGACCAGCCAAGTTATCGCCAAAACGCCCAAATTATCGGACATCTGGAAACCACCTCGGAATTTGTGGCATCCTACTATGGTGATAGCCAACTCTTTTTTAGACACCAACGCTTTGCCAATCAATAATCCAGCTTTAACCACCATTGATATTCACAGTTGAATCCTGACTTGCGCCAAGCGTCTAAATCAACCTCCGTTAGTGGTGTTACCTCAGAACAGTGCGGCTGAATCCCCTGACTCAACAGCGCCCAAACCAGACTGCGCGTCATATCCAGTCCCGTCTTCAACCACGATTCCTGATTACCTGGAATCCCCCGTTCCTGTACCGTATCCACATCCACCCAAATCCCATTCGCCCCCAAAAGAATTTGCGCCATCCACCCAGCTCGTGGTAAATGGCTCTTAGAGGTAATTAACTGAACATGACGCACCCCCCAGAGACGTAAAATGGGAATACCGAAGTAGAAATTACCAAACGTGGAATCCGCACATTTTTCTAACCAAACCTGACCTATTGGCGCGTTATACTTTTGAAAGATGAGCCAAATACAGGGTTCCTTAGAGCCTTGAGAAATCAAAACGGGAGTTTGGGGATGTTGTTTCACTAACTGAGCAACATAAACCTCTCGGCGAATACTTCCCCCCAAAACAAAAAACGTATCCACAGGTGCAGAGGCTCCTACCTGCAACCTCAGGATATTGGCAAGTAACCCTATACTAAGAATAACGACTAGGCTTAATAGCCCTAAGCCTAACCAGCGTAGTCGTTGCTTAGACAGTAGCCAACGCAGAAACCCTAGCCAATGGCGTGTAATCAATCGTCTCACTCAGGCTTACCACTTGATGCACTCTTACTGTCCGAGGCGAAGAGATTGTCTTCATCAACAGGACAATAGGTAAACTGGCACAAAATTTCTGGAAATTAGCCAGATAAGTTGAGTATAGTAGCAATAGACGGATTTGATGCCGCCAGAACCATGCTATCCCTACTCAGGGAATGCTAACGGTAGAAGCCAACGACTGGGTACGCTTTGACTGTCCGCTTTAAACTCACCCATAGTCTGTTCGACGTATTTCCCATGAATCAATATCCCAAAACCTTCCCTTGGCTCAAAAGCATCCTCTTAACTGGTGCGATCGCAACAACAGCCACATTATCATGGTTAGCCCCAATTGGCAGCAATCGCTCCGTCTCTGCGGCGCTTCAGGATAGTCCCAAGACGGTTGTTGATGAAGTTTGGCAAATTGTTAATCAGGAATACGTCGATCCCTCGTTCAATCAAGTGGATTGGCAAGCGACCCGTCAACAGCTACTCAACCGCAATTATACGTCTGTCGAACAAGCCTACCAAGCTATTCGCGACGCCCTAGAACCTATTGGTGATCCCTACACTCGCTTTTTAGAACCCGAACAATTTAAAGCCCTCACTGATCAAACAGCGGGTGAACTATCTGGGGTAGGAATTCGCATGGGTGTTGATGAGAAAACCCAGAAGCTGGTTATTGTTGAACCGATTCAAAATTCGCCGGCGTTTGAAGCCCAACTTAAGTCGGGAGATAAAATCCTCGCCATTGATGGCAAATCCACTCAAGGAATGAGTGCTGAAGAAGCTTCGGCGTTAATTCGGGGAGAAGTCGGCTCATCGGTGATACTGCAAATTTCTCGTCAAGGGCAAAGTCCTTTTGATGTCACTCTAACTCGCGCCCAAATTGAGCTACCGTCTGTACACTATACCCTCAAAAACGAAGGTCAGATGCAGGTGGGTTATATCAGCGTCGATGAATTTAGTTCCCATGCGGCGGAACAAATGCAACGGGCAATCCGCAATCTGGATAGTCAAAAGGTGGATGGCTATGTTTTAGATTTGCGTGGAAATCCTGGAGGGTTATTATACGCCAGTATTGAAATTGCCCGCATGTGGATTAATGATGGTGAGATTGTCCACACAGTTGATCGTAAAGGCGGAGAACAAAAATTTTCTGCCAACAAAACCGCCCTGACTCAACTTCCTCTCGTTGTTTTAGTTGATGGCAATTCAGCCAGCGCTAGTGAAATTCTAACGGGTGCGCTCAAGGATAATAAACGGGCAATGGTTGTCGGTTCGACTACATTTGGTAAAGCCGTCGTGCAGTCTGTCCATTCCTTATCCGATGGTTCGGGCTTAGCTGTTACGATTTCCCGCTACTATCCTCCTAGTGGTATTGATATTAATCACAAGGGAATTGCCCCTGATGTGAAAATTGATTTAACTCGCGCCCAACAGCAGCGTTTAGTCACACAACCGATGTTACGTGCCACACTCGAAGATCCTCAATATAAGCAAGCGATTACCATTCTCGAAAATACAGTATTAGCACAACGGGGTTTGAATAAACCGACTGAACCAATTAGTGTTCGGTAAGACTATCAATTGGGTTTGTTATTAGTCATTGGTGATTTGTTTTCTACTAATGACTAATGGCTCTTTACAAGAGTTTGAGCTTAAACCTGCCCCTATCATCAGACAGACGTGCCATGGCACTCTAATTAGGGTCTGCTGAATAAGTCTTTTGGTGGGGGTAGGGAGCAGGGGAAGCTGGGGGAGCTGGGGAAGCTGGGGAAGCTGGGGAAGCTGGGGAAGCTGGGGAAGCTGGGGAAGCTGGGGAAGCTGGGGTAACAAAGGCGGATTTGGTATCACAAATCAATTGGGTCTAACCAAAGAGGTTAGACCCAACCGATCGTTCTATTAGGACTTTTCAAGCCGTTAATTTTTCAGGTTTTAATCTGAGCTTACTAAGGGGTTTACATATTCCACAGGTTCACTGCTTATTGACCCGCATAAATCTGTCTTTCTGGACTTGAGTTGGGTTTCGGTTTCCACCGAATCTAACCCCTTACTGCTACGCTAGGTTAGTTACTTCTGTGGCAGAGTCAAAGATGGGGGATGATCGTCATAACCTCTGACTCTTCGTTGGTTTTTCTCCAGTTATTATGACTCTGGAGGACGACCTCCATATTCAAAGTAACATGATTGTCCCTAGTTGCCAAACAGGATTTACTAAAGTTTAGAAGTTGTTACAAATAGCAATTTTTTTCGGTAAGCTTTACCTGAACTCCCAGTAAACGGTAATATTCACTACAGTTCTAGATCCAATTTAGACCAATCTTGTAATACGTAGGGTGTACATCGAGGAGGGGTGTAGTCAACGTGGCAGTACAATGGGATCTCTACAATCCAGAAGAATTCTATGATGAGCTGTTCTCAGCCAAAGGACAGCCACGACCGTCAGCAGCCGCCCTGATTAATTGGATGCAGGGATTGCGCCCTGATGAACTCCAGCAACACCGGGAAACTGCTCAAGTCGCCCTGCTGAAGTTAGGGGTAACCTTCAGCGTCTACAGTGATAATCAGGGCATTGAACGGGTGTTTCCCTTTGATATCATTCCCCGGATTATCTCAGCTCAAGAATGGGAAATACTAGAGCAAGGACTGAAACAGCGGATCACAGCGCTTAATCTCTTCCTCAACGACATGTATGGGGAACAGCGCATTCTCAGCGATGGCAAAATCCCCTACGAAATTATTTTTTCGGCAAAAGGATTCCTCAAACCTTGCGTAGGCTTAAAACCCCCAGGCGATGTCTGGTGTCACATTACCGGAACCGATTTAGTTCGCGATCGCGACGGTCAGTGGTATGTTCTGGAAGATAACCTGCGTGTGCCTTCTGGTATCTCCTACGTCCTAGAAAACCGTCGGGTGATGAAAACTACATTCCCGGCAATATTCCAAACCATGGCAATTAAGCCAGTGGATGACTATCCCAGCCATTTGCTAGAAACCCTGCTCAATTTAGCGCCACATCAACTTCCTGACCCCACCGTCGTCGTCCTTACCCCTGGTATTTACAACTCTGCATACTTTGAACATTCCTTTTTAGCCCAGCAAATGGGTGTGGAATTGGTTGAAGGTCGGGATTTAGTCGTCGTGGATGGCTATTTGCAAATGCGAACGACTAAAGGATTGCGGCGAGTGGATGTGGTGTATCGCCGTGTCGATGATGACTTTTTAGATCCCCAAGTCTTTCGTCCCGACTCTTTGTTAGGTGTACCTGGACTCATGGATGTCTATCGCCAAGGGCGAGTCGCATTAGCTAATGCACCCGGAACAGGTGTAGCCGATGATAAGGTTGTCTATGCTTATGTCCCAGAAATGATTCGTTATTACTTGGGAGAAGAGCCAATCTTATCCAATGTCCCCACCTATTTATGTTGGCAGGAAGAAGACCGAAACTATGTCTTGAATAATTTAGAGAAAGTCGTGGTTAAGTCTGCCAATGAGTCGGGGGGGTATGGGATGCTAGTGGGTTCGAGTTCCACTGAGGTGGAACGGGCGGAGTTTGCGGAACGGATTAAAGCCAATCCTCGCAATTATATTGCCCAACCCATCCTTTGCCTGTCGCGGGTACCCACGTTGATTGATCATCAGGTAGAAGGACGACATGTCGATTTGCGCCCTTACATTTTGCATCGGGGAGACGATGTTTATGTTCATCCCGGTGGATTAACCCGTGTGGCTCTGAGAAAGGGTTCTCTGGTGGTGAATTCATCCCAAGGTGGAGGAAGTAAGGATACGTGGGTGCTTAACCACTCATAAATTATGAAGTAGGAATTTCTATTTCCTCTCCCCTGTTAAAAAGTTCCTTGAAAAAGGACTAATGACTAATTAGCAATAACCAATCAAAAATACTTATGCTAAGTCGGGTTGCTGATTCTATCTACTGGCTCAATCGCTATATCGAACGTGCGGAAAATATCGCTCGGTTTGTGGATGTTAATTTAAATTTAATGCTGGATATGCCACCGGGAGTGACCCAGCAGTGGAAACCGTTGGTGATTACAACTGGGGATTCAGATTTATTCCGCGATCGCTACGGGGAAGCTACCTCGGACAACGTTATCCGCTTCCTCACCTTTGACCCAGATTATCCCAACTCAATTTTATCCGTACTCCAGCTCGCTCGTGAGAACGCCCGTTCGATTCGGGAAGTGATCTCCTCAGAAATGTGGGAAGAGGTCAATGAATTTTTCCTGATGGTTAAAGAGGCTTCCCAAGGAGGAGCGTTACAAGCCTTACCTGATTTTTTCACCCAAGTCAAACTGGCTAGCCATCGCTTTGCTGGAGTTATGGATGCCACGATGACTCATAATGAGGGATGGCATTTTGGGCAAATGGGCAGATTGCTAGAGCGGGCAGATAAAACGACCCGAATTCTAGATGTAAAGTATTTTGTGTTACTCCCGTCTGTACAGTGGGTGGGAACACCATTGGATCAAATTCAATGGATGTCACTGCTCAAATCTGCCAGTGCTTATGAAATGTATCGCAAGTCCCAGCATCGGATTACACCCACCAGTGTCGCCGAATTTCTGATTCTCAACCGTCAGTTCCCCCGCTCAATTCACTTCTGTCTGGCGCAAGCGGAACAATCGCTGCATCAAATTACTAGCACTCCTCGGGGAACGTGGTGTAACCCAGCCGAACGTGCTTTAGGTCGTTTGTGTTCTCAACTCGGATATCTAACGATAGAAGATGTTTTCGAGCAGGGTTTGCATGAATTTTTAAATCAAATGCAAATCGAAATTAATCAAGTAGGTAACCAAATCTCGACAACATTTTGTGCGGTAAAACCTGTAGCCTAGTACCCCTAGGCGGAAGTCAAAAGTCAAAAGTCAAAAGTTAGTGGTGACAAGCTAGCTTTAGTTTATAAACCCGTCCCTACAATTAACTTAGGATTTATTACTTAAGACTTATTACTTTTTTGATGAATTATCGTGCGTTACAAAATTTGCCACACCACAACCTATACATATAATCAGCCCGTTATTCTAAAACCCCATATCTTGAGGTTAAGTCCCCGCTGTGACGGGACTCAGAAACTGCATTCGTTTACACTAGACGTTGAACCCAAACCCACAAGCATTTCCGAGATTATCGAACTAGATGGGAATGCGATCGCGAAACTTTGGTTTAATACCAGCACCGAACAATTAACGATCAGTGCTACATCCGTTGTCGAAACCTGTCGCACCGATCCCGATAACATTCAACTGGAACCTTGGGCAACTCAATTACCCATTGACTACCCCGACTACTGGTCATCTCAGTTACAGCCTTATCAGCAATTTTATGATCCCCTCTTAGTGGACGCAATAAAGCAATTAGCGCAGGACATTTACCAGCAAGTCAAGGGTGATACCGTTAACTTTGTCAAAACACTCAATCAACATCTCTACAGTCATTGTAAACCTAAATATCGGGAAAAAGGGGCACCTTGGTCTCCCAGTAAAACGTGGCAATTAAAGCGCGGATCTTGTCGAGATTTAGCGGTGCTATTCATGGACGTTTGTCGGGTGATGGGATTAGGCGCACGGTTTGTCAGTGGGTATCAGGAAGGTAATCTAGAACGATCGCAACGATACCTTCATGCTTGGGTAGAGATTTACTTACCTGGTGCAGGGTGGCAAGGCTATGATCCCAATCAAGGCGTCGTTGTCACGGATCGCCATATTCCCCTCGTGGCTTGTGCTTTACCCCGTTATGCTGCCCCTATTTCTGGTGCGATCGCGACGACTAAATCGGTGGGTGAAGGCGCTAGGAAAATTGAGTCTGATATGAAAATTAATTTGTCTATTGCCAGAGATGAATATAGCGGTTTTCAGTCCGAGACAATACACCTCTCATCTTAAACGCGGTTCGACAGATCCCCTAAAATATGATTAAATCTATGCATAACTCTTTAGGCGCAAGCTATGCATAGATTAGAGCATCTAGTTGAGGAAAAGTAACGATGCCACGCCGCAAGAAGCAACAGAAAACTCAAGAAATTTACACTCAGGTTATTCCTGTTGCTTCAAGTTCAGATGAAGCGCAGGTGAGGAGAATCATGCACCTGTGTGGCATCGAGAGAGCATTAACGTACAACTTACTTGGAGCGCTACAAGGATGGGGACTCAACTGGAGAAAAGCCGCTCCTATCGTGAGAACCCAACTGAGCCCAACTGATATTGGATTACCTGCGAAGCTTTGGGAATGGTCAGTTAATGACGCTATGAAGGCTATTTTAGCGCAACAAGAAGCCGCGAAAACCTTCATGATTCGAGCAATTTACCGCCGCACTCTAGACGAACCATCGCGGTCTAAGTTGCTGGATTTGATGCACAATGACCCAACTTCCGATCCTTGGCTGCATCGGGTGTTTCGTACTCAATACCAGCGCGGACACACCTTTGTTCGTAACCAGATCGTTTACCAAGGTGGCGGTTACACCTGCAAGCGACTTACCCGCAATACAGTCAAGCTGGAAGTTCAAGGGTTAAAGAAAGGTAAGCGGATTACGCTAAAACTGAAATGCCGTCATACCGTGTCTGGGCAAATTCGACTAATCTGTAATCAAGACGATAAACTATCCATTGTCAAATCACGTAAGCTAAGAAAAGAAAAAGCAACCATTCAGAATTTCATTCGCAAAGACTTAAGACTCCTGATCACCTCACCGACTCGCATCTTTGCCGAAGACCTCACCTCGCCGATCAAAGGGAAACAGCAAGCCAAGCAAATTAATCGCAAGCTGAATCAATGGATGAAAGGTGAACTACAAGCTTCAACCCTTGAAGATCGCATTGGAGACTGGATCAACAGTGTCTGTGGTGAATCCAGCTTATACGTCGCAAATGTGTTCTCGTACCGGGACGTTATTGGGTCAACGGGATGGGGATCGTTTTATCTGTTACACAGGGGACGTAATTCAAGCAGACAAAAATGCCGCAATGAACATTCTGCATCGCGGCGGTGATCGTGAGATTACTCTCTGGATGAAATATGCAGAAGTCCGCACCATTTTACTGATGCGGACGGTTCGATACTTAGCTTCGATTGGAAAGTCTGTAACTGAAGCTTTAGATTTGGGTTGGCTTAACCTCAAGTTTAAAGCAGAAGCGTTACGACTTGAAGATGAGTATCACCTAGCGGGGTGCTAGGTACGGTTAAGCTCCGGTGGGTGGGAGAAGTGCCTTGCTTCACCAACGTCCCTAACGACAACCATCAACGGATGAAACCAGCAATATGAGACACTTCTAGCTTGTCTGCATAGATTTGCACAGATTTAGTTCACCCCTCTGAACCCTGATAGCCAGAAATATCTGCCAATCGTTCTAACGGTTGCACCCCTGGATAAAACTGTCCCTGAATTTCCCAGGTGGGAACTCCTTGAATATTAGCAGCTTGACAGCGTTCGGGTTGGGCATTTTTGCCACGAGGATTACATTCAATGTAATCAATTTGATTAAATGCGGCTTGACCAAAAAGTTGTTTTTGTTCGTGACAATGAGGGCAAGTAAATGCACCATACATTTTTGCCCCTACTGTGTTCAGATGACCGGCTAAAGCGAGTTCAGCCGCACCGGAGATATGGGTAATGGGTGGACCCGATTCTCCTGTAGTAGCGCTAGCGCTAGGAACATCAGTATAGACTCCCAGTATCCCAGTAAACGTGACCAAACCAACCGCCAATCCTGTCAGCGTGACTTGTCCAATATCTTGCCAATCATGACCGATGGTAGTCCACAGAAATAGGGTGAAGGACAACAGCGCCGAGGCGATGCAGTAGGGACAAACTCCCTTGACAATAAACAGCATCACGTACATCAGATAGCTGCTACTCACCAGCATACAGGTGGTAATTGCCAGCATAACCAGCCAACTGGATTGCACCCACTCGGATGACAAAGATTTAATAGCTAAGGGTGCTAGGGAAACCCCCAACAAAGTGGTATAGGCAAGAAATCCCCATAGGGGTAGAGGGAGTCCAAAAAGCTGGGCATAAGGACTTTCTAGCACCGCTTGACAGCCATGAGTGGGACAAATTTCCGCCACTTTTCCCAACCATTCAACCACTGTGAGGAATGCCGTTTCCAGCATTCCCAAAACGGCGAGCGCACCAATCCAATATCGATTTGTCTTATGTACTTTGTCATTCGTCATTCGTCATTCGTCCTTGGAAGAGGAACAGGGAACGGGGAATAGGGAATTCAATCAATCAGAATATCTTCTTGCTGATTATCCTCTACTGGATGCTGCCATTCAATATTCGGCATAGATTCAAAGGCACGCCGTAACGAGTCCTCCCACAACTTGCGAATTTTTGCCAAATAGGGATCACCTAGACGCAGTTGCAGTTTCTGGCGAGTCATAAAGGTGCCAGCTTCATACATAACTAAGTTAATCGGTGGTCCGACTGAAATATTTGATTTCATGGTTGAATCGATAGAAAGCAGAGCGCACTTAGCAACAGCTTCTAGTGGCATATCATAAGTAAGAGTTCGGTCGAGGATGGGTTTGCCATACTTGGTTTCGCCAATTTGCAAAAACGGCGTTTCCAGCGTGGCTTTAATAAAATTACCTTGGGTGTAAATTAGATAAAGTTGGGGGTCTTCGTCACGTTGGGGGTCTTCGTCACGTTGGGGGTCTTCGTCACGTTGGGGGTCTTCGTCACGTTGGGGGTCTTTTCTGCGAATTTGACCCCCGACTAACAAGCTACAGTTAAAATCAATGCGATCGCGTTCTAGCCAAGGGCGGTCTTGATCTTGAATTTGCCGCAGTTTGCTGCCAATGTAACGAGTCACCTCATACATATTGGGTAGGGAATGGATATTCAGTTCTTCCTGAGTCTCGATATCCCAATTCAACCGATTGATTACCCCTTGGGTAATCGAAAGGTTTCCCGATGTACATATAATAATCGCTCGTTCTCCTGGCAGGGAAAAATCAAAAAGCTTATTGTAAGTAGAAATATAGTCTACCCCGGCATTGGTGCGAGAGTCCGCCGCTAAGACTATACCAAAACGGTTAATAATGCCCAGACAGTAAGTCATCGTCAAATTAAGTCCTCTTGAATTCGACTGGGAACCTGATGCAAAAACCAGGATTTACTCCCATTAGCCAATTGATGGCATGGCGTAGACTGATGTTGCCTGGGCTGGATTGGTGAATCGTCCCTTTGGTAAGGTTTTATACTACTCCTACGCATCTTCATTGGTATATGGATAAATTCTCTAATTCCAGCGTAATCCTCCTGAGGGACTTCTGGAATAAAAAAATCTCCCCCATCTCCCCATTTCCCTTGTCTTTTCCACCCTTGAAGCCTCTGCGCTCCCATCAAGGGGCTATCCCAGAATGAGCAGGCTGAGAGGCTAACGCCGCCGACTGACAAGTTCCAGGTATCGGGGATTGAGTGTTCACCTGCACCTGTTTATACCCGGCTGTTGTTAACAACTGACCCACGACGAGTTCGGCGCGTTCGTTGGCTTTTTCTAATACCCCTTGCTCACAAGCATTGAAGACAATTTTTTTCAAGGTTTCTTGTTGCGCCAACATCTGCAACTGGGGCGCCGTATCGGGTCCTAATCCCAAGAAGCCGCGATCGTAGTCATACACCTGAGACCGATTCACGTCAATTTTGCTATCTAAAATTTTGGGGGGTGGGAGTTGAAGTTGGAGCGTATCATTGACAATTTGCACATTTTCTGGTTTTAATTCTGCCAAATCGACACCAGCCCGCACCTCACCATAAGCAATATAAAGGAGTGTTGTTTCCGCGATCGCATAACCTGCCAAAGTCCGAGCTTGACGGCTAGGAACTACCGCCTCCATCGTAAAAACAGCCGTGGTCAAGTCGCTAACCTCCCGCACCTGCTGGACAATCAAAGAGCGCACGTCAACTTCGGGTGCGGGTTGAGGGGCGTTAAACAGGGTAGTCACTTGCCCCAAAAAACGAGACCCAGTTCGCCACAACCCAATGCCAAAAATCAGGGCGACAACCACCGTAGCGCCTGTGGTCATCATCATCAGGTTTCTCAGTATCCCGAACGTATTGGGACTGAGCTGATATTTGTCAAACGGATTATTCATCGTAAATTGGGGTTGGTAAGGGGGCGAATGGAAACCCCTGTCATTTATGTATGGGGAGAAAGCAAGCCCTCTTACATAAACAGCAGTCCGACAGGACTTCCTCTCTTAAAGAATGTATCGGCTCCATTTCCCGTGTACACGACTGCAATTTAAGGTCAAAACCCTTACCGCCTTGGATTTACTTGCTCCGGTGACATCTTGCATTTGTATGCCAGCTTGGGCAATTACAAGCTCAAAGTTTTCAACCTGTACGCATAAGGGTTAGTTTTTGGGGTATGGTTGCCCCTAACTCCCATTGCTGGGGTGACGTTAGCCTCGCCAATGTTAACGGTCGGTACTTTCCAAGTGGCACTGGCTTAACTCTTGTACACCTGTTTAACCACTCGGTTCTAGAGCATGGGACTGGCGCAAGCATCCCAAGGTAGGAACTTTAACGCTTGCCGTTAACGTAGACCTCGTAGGTCTTAGGCTGGTCAGGTACGGGCTAAATTCCAAGCCCCCGGCTTATAGCCGTGGGGTTCCTGACGGCATTACTCCTTCAACCGGGCTGTCTGGGTGGCTCTAACTATAAGATTAGCGCTTTGCCAGAAGCCGGACTTTTTGATTAAATGTATCTGAGCGTACAAAAAATTCAGTCAAATCTCTCCTCTACTCCTCTATAACACTAATGCAGCAATCCACTCATCGACTCAAATTCCTCAAAAAGGTAACATAAACTAGAACTTGTGTACACGGGAAGGACGGATACCAATATAGCTTCTCAAGGTAAGTCCTGTCGCAGTGCTATTTATGTAAGGGGGCTTGCTTCCTCCCCATACATAAATGACACACTCCTACAATTGAATCAGGGCGGTTCTTGTTAAGCCGTTATTGGCTCTTCAGCTAGCGCTAGTGCCTAAAACCGCCCCGACAATTGATTTCTTTAGCCAGACAAGGTGTCACCCATGGGTTTCAAATTCGTCAAACCAGTTCAACGATTCCTGCTGAGTACAGCGTTACTTTCTTTGGGACTCTGGAGTTCCCCGGTATACGCTCAAGTCTCTGATGCTCAAGTTTCAGCGCTTGTGGAAGCCTTGCGACTAGCCGCACCGCAAACGGGGAGGGCAGATGATGGACTCTATAGTGACTGGCAAATTAAACCGGGTAACATTCCCCGATGGTCAAAGCAATGTACTGGACGGGAACTTTCACCTGCCGATTTTGAAGCCTCTCCCGTAACGGCGCGGGCTATTTTGGTTTGCGTGATGCGGGATGTGTTGAACGAACAGTATCGCGCCAGTAATAATAATGAGTCCGTGGCAATACAACGAACAGCCGCTTGGTGGATGACTGGGGATGGGAGTCAATATAATAGCGTTCCTCGAAACTCTTACACCTACACTTACATTCAGAATGTTCTGAAAAATTACCAACAGCAACGCCGCAATCCCCAGGCGCAAAACCCAGCGACTCCCGCCCAACCCACTACTACTCCCTCTGCAACAAAACCAGCATCGTCTTCGCAACGGACGGAAAATCAATCGTCAGCCGCCTCTCAACCTCAAGCCGCCCGTTCCTCAGCTAATAACGCGATTTCTGATACTAAAGTCGCCGCTTTAGTGGAAGCACTACGACGAGCAGCACCGCAAACGGGAATAGAAAATGATGGACTTTACAGTGATTGGCAAATTAAACCAGAAAATATTCCCCGTTGGTCTAATCAATGTATTGGAGAGGAACTTTCACCCGCCGATTTTGAAGCGAGTCCAGTGACTGCCCGTACTATTTTAGTTTGCGTGATGGGAGATGTGTTTAATGAACAGTATGAGGCGAGTGATAATAATGAGACAGTAGCGGTACAGCGGGCTGCGGCTTGGTGGATGACAGGTGATCCCCAGCAATATAATCAGGGTTCAACGGCGGCTTATACTCAACGAGTTTTAAATTTTTATCGGCAATCTTTATTGAATTCATTCCCACATTTGTAAGGAATAGGCATAGCGACTAAGATGGTCGCACGACTAGAGCGATCGCGTGTGAGATGATGAGCGTGGGAGAACAGGGAAATCCGGGAAAAAACACCCCCTTTTTCAGAGGCTCTCTTTATTTGTAGAGAGCATTGGTGTCAACTTAAGCCAGAAACCCCTCACCCCCAGCCCCTCTCCCACTCTGGGGAGAGGGGAGAAAGAAGGATTTTATATTACAGACATAGCCAGCTACATCTTTTCCAGCGTATTGCAAGTTCGTGAGGTACAGTATTTTTCCCTGATCAATTAGTATCACTATAAGGATACAAAGAACCTGTTTCAATTTGACAAATCAGAAGTCACCTGAGTTCGATAGGCAGGATTATTGTGAGCATCCCAGTAGCTACGGGCAACCCGAATCCGCCGACAGACTTCCTTGATCAGTGCTTTTCCCGTCAGGGGTTGTTTCTGTTTTGCCATATTTTAATCAGAATGCACTACTCTCAATCCTAACCTTTAGGATGAAAGCGTTTGCCCTTACTTGGGGGGCTGAATACCATGACATCCCCGAAAAGCTCTGTCAAAATAGAGCTATTCAGCATAGGGGATGGTATGACGCGGGAAGAGTTGCTGTCACTCATTAACCAGGCATCGAATGAGGGATGGAAAGAATTAGATTTATCAGGAAAAGGGCTAACAGAATTGCCTCCAGAGATTGGCAAGCTAACGCAACTTGAAACATTGATTTTGGGAACTTGGGCAAAAGAGAAAAAGGGTTCTCAAGGGCTGAAAGGCTACGAGTTGATAGGGCATCGACTTGTTCCCTTGATTTTGGGTAATCGCTTGAAGTCTTTGCCGCCTGAACTGGTAAATTTGGTCAACCTGCGGAAGCTGGACATAAGTGGCAACCCTTGGGAAAGAATTCCCGATGTGGTCACTCAACTCCGGCATCTGGAGCAATTAACTCTAATTCGCTTAGAGCTGAATGAGTTTCCCGAATCGATTAGTCAAGCCGTAGTGCGAGCGTCTCGCTCGCTATTTTGCCTGGTTTTGAACCGATAAAGGCTTAAACCCTTGCATTTCAATGTTTCTTTTATCGACGCAGTGAAGCATCTGTTCAGATTCTGACACTACATCAACCCAGAACGAATCGCCTGAACTGCTGATTGTGTAGAACCATCACCACGTAGTTTTTCCAAAACATTTCGGACATAAACTTGAACTATTTCCACTGGAATATCTAACCGTTTAGCAATCATGTCATTATCGTACCCCTCAATAATGAACTGCAAAACGGCTAACTCCTTTTCAGTCAAAGGACAAGCTGATATAAGTGGGCTGGACTCGCTAATAGAAGCCTGAATGGGTGCTGTTTCTTTGGCGGCTGCTATCTCAGGTTGAGCTTGGGTTAAACTGGCATGTTTTAGGACAGTTTTAGCAATTTCGGGATCGAGCCAAACATCGCCTCTATGGGTAAGTTTAATCGCCTTTAATAATTGATCTCGGTTAACCGTTTTTATGCAATAAGAATTCGCCCCCGCTGCCAATGCAGCCATAACAGTTTCTTCATTTCCCTGTAGGGTTAATATTAAAATTTTTGTAGAATTATCTTGCTGATGCTCTTTAATATTTTGGAATCGTCGAGTTAACTCAATGCCATCCATATCAGGAAGTCCAATATCAACAATCCCAACATCCGGTTTAACCGTTTCCAGTAAACTTAACCCATCAGAACCGTTTGTCGCTTCACCAACCCATTCAATCTCATGACTCTGTTGCAAGGCTGTTCTGAAGCCCATCCGAGTCAGTTCATGGTCTTCAATCAAAACGACTCTAATTTTACTCATTATCAATCTTTAATATCAGGTTTGCCAATAATCAGGTATTTTTTTCGCGTCGCCGAACATTTGTGCTAATTATGTCCTAGAGTGTCTTTAAGCCGTCGTGCATTGAAATTAGGTTATACCCGCGAGCAAGATGTTTGTGCTTCGTCCATGCTTTGCTGTCCTCCCAAGGGGGATTTCACGGTTAGGGAATCGCTCATTGAAATGCATCTTAGCTTACCCCGAACCCAAAGCGCGATCGCAACCCCGGTAACTGCTACGCTTAAGCTAGGCGTATCTGGACTTCCAGAACCTTGTACCCTGAATAATAGGACATTCACCCGTCAACGCAGGAACTCCTATGCAAAAGTACCTCCCTCTAGTCGCTCGTATCTTCCTCTCTGCTATTTTTATCAAATCAGGGATTGGAAAAATTTTCGGTTTCGCTAGCACTCAACAGTATATGGCTGCTAGCGGAATTCCTTTGGCTGGTCTAGTTCTCATTCCTACTATTATTGTATTACTAGGAGGGGGACTCTCGGTTTTATTCGGATACAAAGCTCGTTGGGGAGCATTATTACTGATTGGTTTTTTAATTCCCGCCACCTTGATTTTTCACACTAATTTCCCTGAAGAAGAAATTGCCTTTTTCAAAAATTTAGGATTGATGGGAGGATTATTAATGGTTGTCTCCTTTGGTGCGGGTGCAATTAGTTTTGATGAGCGCACAGAATCCTCAATGAACTCGGCGAAATCAAGGGATGATGTAATCAGAACAAACGGGTGAATAGAAAGAGTCCACAGCCGTGCTACCTGGCAGTAATAAAATCCGCTCGCACCCCAATAGTTGAAAGGAATCATTACTCTTCTACCCTTCTACCTTTTTACCCTTTTATCCTCCTACCCTTTTACTCTTGAGCTACTGTATTAATCCAAACTGTCCAAAACCTAAAAACAAAACCGAGCAAAACTTCTGCCAAACTTGCGGCACAAAACTGATAGTAGCAGAACGATATCGTCCGCTTCGGCTTTTGGGTACTGGGGGATTGGGTAGAACGCTGTTAGCCGAGGATGAATCCCAGCCATCAAACCCTTACTGTGCTATCAAACAGTTTTACCCTCAAGCACAAAACAATTCCCCAAAAGCTGCCCAATTATTTCATCAAGAAGCTGAACGATTAAAAGAATTAGGCAACCATCCCCAAATTCCGGAATTTTTAGCCTATTTTGATCAAAATAATTGTCAGTACATTGTCCAAGAATTTATCGATGGACAAAATCTAAATCAAGAGTTAGCAGAAGTAGGCGCATTTTCAGAGGGTCACATTCGCAGTCTGTTGAGTGATTTACTCCCCGTACTGCAATTTATTCATCAGGGAAATGTTATTCATCGAGATATTAAGCCAGAGAATATTATTCGGCGTCGTCGCGATAGGAAATTAGTCCTCGTCGATTTTGGTGCGGCTAAATATGCCACCTGGACGATTTTAGCTAAAACTGGCACAACAATTGGTTCTGCGGGATATGCGGCACCCGAACAGACGTTTGGTAAAGCTGTCTTTGCCAGCGATATCTATAGTTTGGGAGTTACCTGCATTCATTTGTTAACTCAGATGCAGCCGTTTGACTTATATGAACCTTTAGAAAATGGCTTTGTCTGGCGACAGTATTTAGTGAATAATCCCGTCAGTCAGAAACTTGCTGATATTCTGGATAAAATGATTCATCCTCTATTGAAACAGCGGTATCATTCTGTTGAGGAAGTCCTCCAAGATTTCCGTCAATTGGGGATAATTCAGGCAATAATTCAATACCAAACTAATTATCCAAAACCTGAAATTAATGCCTCTTTTGTTCATACACTCCAAGGGCATTCTGGGGGAGTTGGCACTGTAGCCTTTAGCCCAGATAAAAAAAGTCTTGCTAGTGGTAGTGTCGATAAAACAATTAAGTTGTGGCAAGTGAGTATGGCATGGGAAATTCGTACTTTAGGGGGATGGTTTTCCGGACAACATACCCAGGATGTGAGTTGTCTGGCGTTTAGCCCTAATGGAAAATATCTAGTGAGTGGGAGTCGGGATACAACCCTGAAGTTATGGCGGGTACGAACCGGAAAAAAACTGGTTAGTGTCAAAAGTCATAACGGTGGAGTCTATTCAGTAGCATTTAGCCCCAATAAACCCCTATTGGCAAGTTGCGGTAGAGATAGCACAATTAGAATTTGGCAGAGTCGTAGGTTGACAACGCTACAGGTTTTATCAAGTCATTCCAGTGGGTTTAATTGTGTCGCATTTAGTCCCGATGGGCAAATCTTGGCGAGTGGGAGTTTGGATGGGACAATTGAACTGTGGCACGTTCCCCATTGGCAAAAGCTGGAGACTCTAGCGGGACATCTAAACTCAGTTGATGCGATCGCGTTTAGTCCTGATAGTATAACTTTAGCCAGTGGCAGTTCTGACGGGATGATTCTGTTGTGGGATATTCGTACCCTTACCCAGACTTCTATCATTAAGGGTAATTTACTCCAGGTGCGTTCTCTCGCCTTTAGTCCCGACGGGCGTCTCCTCGCCAGTTGCGGTGGCGATAACAGGATTAGGATTTGGGAGGTTGCGACTGGACAAGACTGTTGTATTCTCGAAGGACATACGGACACAGTTCAAGTTGTGGCATTTAGCCCCGATGGACAAACCTTGGCGAGTGGTAGTTGTGATAGAACGATTAAAATTTGGCGAGTATGGTTGTTGTAGGGGCGAAGCATTCTTGCCAAAAACTTACTCCGAAGAGGATAAATATTCTTCAAGAATGCTGCGCCCATCTCCCAGCTGCGCCCATCTCCCAGCCCCAAAATTACCAAGGATTGAATATCGTTCCGGGTTTTCCCTGTTCCCTGTTCCCTCATTCTATGACTCAACCTATTAATCTTTTCGAGTACGAATCATTAGCTCATCAGCAGTTATCTCGAATGGCTGTAGATTATTACACCAGTGGCGCTTGGGATGAAGTAACGTTACGTGATAATCGTGCGGCGTTTGAGAAATTCAAACTTCGCCCCCGGATGTTGGTTGATGTGAGTCAGCGGGATTTAAGTACAACCGTTTTAGGTCAATCTCTCTCCCTACCGATTCTAATTGCACCGATGGCATTTCAATGTCTGGCACATCCAGAGGGGGAAATAGTGACAGCAAAAGCAGCGGCTAAAGTAGGATCAGCAATGGTGTTGAGTACCCTATCCACTCAACCTTTAGAAGAAGTCGCATTGGCATCAAAACAGGTGCAGTCAGAATCTCAGATAGATACTCATTCTCCATTATGGTTTCAACTCTATATGCATCGCGATCGCGCTTTGACTCAGAACTTAGTTGAACGGGCTCAAGCCGCAGGTTATAATGCCCTTTGTCTTACTGTAGATGCGCCTGTTTTAGGGTGTCGAGAAAAAGATAAGCGCAACCAGTTTACCCTACCTATGGGTATGGAATTGGCAAATTTAGCCCATCGAGATATTCCTGAAATCGTCGGCGAGTCGGGCTTATTCGCCTATTTTGTCCAGCAGCTTGACCCGGGGCTGACTTGGCAGGATTTGGACGGGTTGCAGTCCTTGACAAATTTACCAATTATTGTTAAAGGAATTTTAAGGGGTGATGATGCGCTGCGGGCAGTGGAACATGGGGCAAAGGCAGTGATTGTATCCAATCATGGGGGTAGGCAATTGGATGGTGCGATCGCGTCGATTGATGCTCTTGCTGAAGTTGTTGCGGCTGTCGGCGATAAGGTTGATGTGCTTATGGATGGAGGGATTCGCCGTGGCACAGATGTCCTCAAAGCCTTAGCATTGGGGGCTAAAGCGGTGTTGGTGGGGCGTCCGGTTTTGTGGGGATTAGCCGTGGCGGGAGAAGCTGGCGTGCAGCATGTCTTAGAATTGTTGCGGGATGAGTTGGATGTAGCAATGGCGTTGAGTGGTTGTGCCAAAGTCGAGGATATTGATCAGAGTTTACTCAAGTTAGGTTTTAAGGGGACAGATTAAAATTGCTCCCCTTCCCTGGTAGGGAAGGGGTTGGGGTTTAGGTTGGTAAAAGTCTTAAGCCAACTTATCGAACTGTATTTCGCTTATCAACGATAACGACATCTGGATCACCATCGCCTTCTATGTCATGAGCTTCAACAACTTCTCGCTCATTTACCCTTGGCTGCTTAACCGTTGACACAGGCTTTTGTTCTACATACTCTTCTTTCACCTCAACCTCTTCTCGACGCTCATGTTTAACTGGCTCAGGCGCCTCAAAGATTTCTAACTCTTCCGCATGGCGATCGCGCATAATTGACGCCGCACGTTCAACTCTGTCGTCACTTCCGCTGAACATCAACAAATAGTCGCCGGCTTTGATGCGCTCATTATACACCTTGGCTCTTTCTTCCGGAATACCCAGACCAATCAAAGCGCCAACAATACCGCCTGTTGCTGCACCAATTCCGGCTCCAGCTAACGTTGAGCCTAACGCCCCTATCTCAGCTCCGGCGGCGAGGATAGGACCAACACCTGGAATCGCCAGTAAACCGACGCCAATCAAGAAACCACCGACACCACCAAGAACAGTACCGGTAGTCGCGCCTATACCTGCTCCTTCTTTGGCTTCATTCCCGTGTTTTTCGGTAATTTCCTTAGCGCCTTCTACGTCGTCGATATTCCGCGCTAGGAGAGAAACTCTCTCCATATCAAAATTCCCATCCTTGAGCGCCTGGATCGTATTTTGAAGATTTTCGCGCTTGGGGAAAATACCAACAACACGTTTGTATTCACGGCTTTCGGGGACAAACTTTTCTTTTTCTAGCATTACTGCTCCTTTGAATAAATTAAACAACGTTAGGCTTGACTTAGCCCTTTTTCTTTGTTGTGACTAAAGCACTTTGAACGAAGACAAAAGCATAAAATTAATGTCACACTTCATCATTCAGAACAAAACTTTTATTTATTATCGACAGCAGAAGGGAAAATATCTTCGGCTACGATAACGGGTCTGTCTACATATCTCGACCCAAACTCCTCAATCTTCTGCGCGTCCCAACCGAGGTCAGAATCCTGCAATAGCTTCGGGTCAAACTTACGCGCTACACCCGTCACGACGACTCGTTCGCCTTCTTGAACAACGCTATCTTCAGCTTTAAGATTGCGATTGATACCGATAACTAAAACGCCGATATCATCTACCCAACCATCTTCAAATAGAGAGATTGCACTGGGAGAGTAAATATCTCTAACATCACCCTCGACAGCAATAACTTTGTCGAAATAGCCCGTGGGCGCTTCCGCTAAGTCTTCAGTAGTCGGAGCCAGGGCGAGGGATTCAGCGATAATAACAGGTTGAGCTTCATACTCGGCATATTCGTCACCTAACTCTACACCGTATTCGGTCTCGATATCGGCAATTACCAATTGCGCGACTTCACCCGTTACTTGAATCGGAATCTCTTGATCCTCTGGCAGATCGAAGGGAGCTTCTGTAACATTAAGGATCAGAATAGGTTCGCTGCCCAACTCCTCCGCCTGTACGACATAGCCAAGGTCACCCACTTTTTGTTCGACTTTGTTTCTAATCGTGACCTCTTTGCCGATGATGTCTTCGGTATTTTCAGCAACATCTTCGGTGGTAACGTTGGTTTTTCCTTCCTGAATTTCCTCGTTATCAGTAGTGCAGCCAGGAAGGAGCAAAGCGGCTAGAGCAAATGCCATCACTCCTAAGTAAGTACCTATTCGTTTAGTCCATAAGGGGACGGAGTCTCCTTGATTCAACATGATTATTCCTATCTATAGAACAAAAGTTGCTGCTTATCTTGATCGCAGCAAACTAAGCTATCTAACTCGTTGATGGTTTAGATAGAGGTTGGAAATTATTTGCTATGTACTAAACCATAGTCGCCCTAAATAGTCGTTGTGGAATCTATCAGGAGAGTGACTTGCTCCCTCTAACTAATTGCAGATTTTTTCAGAAGGGTGAGCGGTTAGGCTTTCTCAGCCTAGACGCCAGGGGAGATTGAGCGGGTAATGAATCTCTGCCATAATGGTTCAAATGCAAACACTAAACACCCTAGCTATAACCCTCATTGTAGGCGTCACACTAACGGTTTCACCCTTTGCCCAACCCGTTCAGGCACAACCCTGGCGTCCTGTGCGTGGTAGTATCCTCTTTGGGATTAGTGGCATGGCATTCTTAGAACAGCAACAGGGTTCCACTTCGTTTCTAATTGTTCATGACAATAAAAGAGTAGGGGAAGGGCGTCTGGCGATGATCAGGATTACCGGCGAACAAGCCCCTGAATATTTTCCGCTCAACTGGTCAAACCAACCCTTACCTATAGATTTAGAAGCACTCACGGCTGTTCCTGGACAATCGGAACCAACATTCATGGCGTTAACCAGTTCGGGAACAGTCTATCATTTTCGGCTCAGCGCCAATCATCAGGATGTATCTTTTTTAAACATATTTAATTTGCCAAATTTGCCTGAAGGGACTAACTTAGAAGGGTTTGCTTTGCAACAAATTAATGATAAGCTGCTCGCGGTTTGGGCGCATCGGGGTAACACTGAAGAACCTGGAGTCCTGTACTGGGGATTTTTGGACTTGAAAAATGATGAGATTACGCCTCAAGGTTCAGCTCGTTTAACTGTACCGTTTCCAGTGAGTAATGTTCGCCATATTTCTGATGTAAAGGTTGATTCGGCTGGCATTGTTTACATCACCTCGGCTTCAGATAATGGTGACGATGGACCCTTCCAATCCGCCGTTTACGTAGCAGGTGTTTTGAGTCTACAGGATAACCGCATCGTATTTCAGCAAAACCAGACAATGGTTCCTATTTATCGCTTAAATTATCATAAAGTAGAAGCGATTGAACTCGTACCTGGTACAGCCGGAGGCATAATTTTAGGCACAGATGATGAAAATATGGGTTCATCAGTTTGGGGCTTTGACAGAATGTTTTAGTCCCTAATGGTAAATGCCCTTTGCCTTCTTGGAGCTTTTTTGGACTAGCTATTCGGCTCAATTTTTTTAAACAGTCTCAAAATTACTAAAATAAATAAGGCAGAAATTAAACTTAAAACCCATAACCCACACCCCGCCGCAATTCCCAAAGCTGATGACACCCAAATCGCCGCCGCCGTAGTTAGTCCCCGAATTCTATATCCTTGTCGCTGCGGCTGAGATTCTTGTACGATTACTCCTGCACCTAAAAATCCTACGCCACCGATAATGCCTTGAATCACGCGAGGAAGAGCATCTGCACTTTGTTCAGCCACACCAATTAATATGGGTATCAGGGTAAAGAAAGCAGAACCAAAGCTGACTAGAATATGAGTTCTCAACCCAGCAGGTTTGTCTTTGATTTCCCGTTCAAAGCCGATAATTCCTCCCACCAATAAGGCAATCCCGAGTCGGAGTCCTATCCCTAACCAATCGTTTGGCGAAAGTAAGTAAATGTTTGACAATGGTTTGGAACATATAGTAGGTTTGGTTGATGTAAGAAAACTCAACAGAATTTCAATCTGAATTCAAACGCTTGGTAATCTGGTTCATCAGTCCAGTCAGTAGCGCACCTGCCATTAAAATACCGATCGCAGGAGTAAAGACAGGATTCCACAGGCTATACCACAAGTCTAATCCTAGGGAAACACCAACCCCTCGCCCGATGAGTGCGATCGCGAACCAGAAGAAGCTAAATAAAACTAGGAAAAAATCAGCGACTAATAACTGATTGATCCAATAAATAAGTTTATCTTTCATAATTAATAGGGATGTTATCTTCACAGAATAGGACATGAATGGCGCAGCGTAAATGCTTGCTCGACAATCAAGGTCTTGTACCTTATACTATCGCCTGGGAACAACAGCGATCGCTCCTGTCACAACGGGTTAACGATCCCACCCTTGATGATGTTCTCTTATTAATGGAACATCCGCCCGTCTATACTTTAGGTCAAGGTGCTTCTTTAGACTTCCTCAAGTTCAACCCAAAAGAAGTCAACTGGGAAGTTCACCGTATAGAACGGGGAGGTGAAGTCACCTACCATTGTCCAGGTCAACTCGTGGGCTATCCCATTCTCAATTTACGCTATTATCAGCAAGATTTACACTGGTATCTGCGACAGTTAGAAGCCGTCTTAATTGAGGTTTTAGCGGTTTATGGACTTAAAGGCGATCGCGAAACGGGGATGACAGGGGTTTGGCTAGAGGGATGCAAGGTTGCAGCTATTGGCATTAAAGTCAGTCGTTGGATTACTATGCACGGCTTTTCCCTAAATGTTTGCCCAGACTTAAGCGGGTTTAAGCACATTGTCCCTTGTGGAATAGCCGATAAACCCGTTGGTAGTCTTGCCCAGTTCATTCCTGATATTACCGTAGACCAAGTCCGCCCAGTGGTCATTGCCAAGTTTGCCGAGGTTTTTTCGGTCAGTTATCGCGACTCATACAGGTTGAACCTAGTTTAGGTCAGTTTTTCCGAGCAGCGAATCGCTAAAAACTTATTCAGATCCGCATAAGTTCCCGCATAGGTAGTGGTTGGCGTATCATACCCTTTCAGGCTAACAACATGTTGTTTAAAGCCCAGCTCGTTGTATCCTAACTCTTCGAGATACTTATAGGTATCTTCTCCCAAAGCAATATCCAGACCAATTTGTTTCGTCGCCGACTCCAGACGAAACGCCGCGTTCACTGTATCGCCAATGGCGGTATAATCAGGGCGATCGCCACTACCTGTATTTCCCACCATCGCATAACCTGTATTCACTCCCGTACCAATGCGGAGCGGGAAGGGTAGGGGGTATTGACTCGAAAGCGACGCCGTCATGCTGTGCAAATCGCTAACCGCTTGCAACACGTTCAAGGCTTCGTCTTTACTCATCCCTTTATGTCCATGAAACCAAATTGCCATCACCGCATCGCCAATGTATTTATCCACCCAACTCCCTGATTTGCGGATAATATTTCCCGATTGGCGAAACCAGGTGCCAATCACGGCGGAGAGAATTTTTTCATCCAGTTGGCGAGTCAGAACCGTAAAGTCGCGGATATCCACCACCATCACCGACATCAGGCGGCGCACATGTAACGTAGAGGTTAGGGTTTCACTACTCGGAGGTTGGCTATAGTCGCGATCTCGGGTATCGGATGGCGAGTGAAATTCCAGTTCAGTCTGACCAAACATCAGCCGATCACCATTTCGTAATGTCACCGGAATACTCACTCGGCGTCCATTGACGAAGGAACCATTGCGACTTCCTAAATCAATCAGATAGAAATCACCGGTTTCAGTACACTGTAACATCGCGTGATTTCGGGAAATCCAGCGATCTGAGAGGACAAAATTGTTATCATCTCCGCGACCAACCGTCCAGCAGTTACTACCCACCAGGGGGAGGTAGCGGTTACCAGTCTCAGTTGGTAGAAGTAAATAGGGAGTGGATCGTAGAGTCACCACAGGCACAGAAGCAACGACGGGTTAAAAAATAAACAGGAACTTAAATCTATATCCTAGTAGATGCATTCTGAAGCCAAACGAGTGATTCCGGAAACTTCACTGCCCACATTCTCAAATGTCAATAATTGTTTACTGTAGACATGCATTAGGACTTATTGCAGTGTAGCTGCTAGCCAAAATAGGCTATCTACCCAAATTGTACTCAATACCGCCCCGCTAAATGCCCACCACGGCAATTGTCCTCTCGTCAATGCCCCACATCCTACTAGTCCTAGTGTACATCCTAAAACCGCCGCCCAGCTAATTCCCCAAGGGGTTTGCACTTGTGCGATCGCCTCTTGCAAGATGGGTGTGATTAACGCTGGATCAACGTCCATGATCTGACGCCAGTATGGAATCAGATCGGTTAAATAAAAATATACATCAGTTAGAACTGTCCCGAACAGAGAACCCAGGTAAAATAAATTACCCACGACTCCTTTCCCCCGCCATAACCCCCAAAGGGCAAAGGGTAGACCAATTGCTTCGATGGGCAAATGTAGCAGGGGTTCACTCCGCAGCCAGCCCCAATAGATTGAACCCGCTAGCCAACACCAACTAAAACCAAGTACCAAATCGCCCCACACTTGCATCCCAGGACGCGCCATCAGCTTAACCCCCAGCCATACCCACCCTACGGTTAACACTACACTTAACCAGGGCAGTTGCCGGACTAATGGTGCTTGGACAAACACAGGTACAGATACCAGAAATGATGCAGCGGCAAACAGCCACCAGCCTTGACCTCTGGCTTTTGAGGCTATACCTAGGCAACTGAGGACGCGACCGATTGAGCCAGACAGCCAAACCTCTGCGGATGGGTGGGAGTAGTTGGAGGAGGTATCAGAAAACACACTATTGCGAAACACGATTTCTTTAATTTTCTTTACTTATGTTTACAGTTCTCAATATATCATGAGCAATATCCCCCCTAGGGGGATATGACATATTATAGTGTACTGCTAGCACCGCACAAAGTTTGCGATCGCGATTAAGCTATGCCAAAATGCCGATTAATGCTAGTGACTGGTGATTAGTGATTGGGGATTGGGAATTTTACAGACATACATGATCAAATTGCAGTGGCGGTGGTTCAAATTTTTAAGTATTAGCCTCCTGAGCGCCTTACTCATCATTCAGTTGAAGAGTTTCGGCACCACCTTACCGACAGACGTAGCCGTACCCACCACTCCATCCACCTCCGAGATGAACATTCCTCAAGCATTGGTACTGGGAATCGTGCAGGGGTTAACGGAGTTTATCCCGATTAGCAGTACGGCGCATTTAAAAGTGATACCCGTGGTATTCGGGTGGGGTGATCCGGGGGTGGCATTTACGGCGATTATTCAACTAGGGAGTATTGCTGCGGTGCTGTGGTATTTTTGGTCAGACTTATGGCAAATTTCCACAGGTACGATTAAAGCGATTCAGAGGAGGGATTACCAAGCCAACGATTTTCGTATGGCGGTGGGTATTGGCTTGGGTACTTTACCTATTGTCTTCTGTGGCTTGTTAATTAAGATATTTATTCCCGATTTTGATAATTCTCCCCTACGGAGTACCGTCGCGATCGCTTGTGCTTCAATTTTTATGGGGCTGCTGTTGGGCGTTGCGGAAAAGATGGGTAGGAAAGAGCGCAATTTCGATAAGTTGGGGATGCAGGATGGCGTCTTGATGGGATTTGCTCAAGCCTTGGCGCTGATTCCTGGGGTGTCGCGATCGGGTTCAACGATTACAGCGGGCTTGTTTATGGGATTGGAGAGAGGAACAGCCGCCCGATTTTCCTTTTTGCTGGGTATCCCAGCGATTACTCTAGCGGGGTTAGTTGAGTTAAAGGATTTATTAGAATCCGGAGTCGGGGAGGGGGGATTCATGCCCCTCACCGTGGGAGTGATATCATCAGCCGTATTTTCTTATGCCGCGATCGCGTGGTTGATTCGTTACCTACAAACCTCAAACACTTGGATTTTTGTCTGGTATCGCGTCGCCTTTGGTTTGGCAATTTTGGGTGCGGTTATCGCCGGGGTATTGCCAAATAGTTAGCCTTGTGGTATTGGAAAAAATATTAGTAATGAAATATGTGCCAGGGGCAGGTTTAGTCAAGCTGTTCATTAACCTCTGGTAGTGAGTTGTCTTCTTCATTCGTGCGCTGAGAAAATCCCCAAAGGAAGATCAGGGCAATACCAGTAATCATTAACCATTCTGGCGGCACTAATTCTGGATTAATTGCCCTAGCCAAAAGTCGCAATCCGACTAGACCAACCGTAATGTAACCTGCATCCTCCAGATTGGCATACTCCTGTAGCCAGCGGATGAATAATCCTGCCATAAACCGCAGGGTAATCACACCAATGGTGCCACCAACCAGAACCAGCCAGATTTGGTCAGAAATCGCGATCGCGGTGGTAACGCTATCTAAGGAAAAGGCTAGATCAGTAATGGCGATCAGGGGAATCACTTGCCAAAGCGACGTAAATCGCGGTCCATGATGGTGATGTTGTTCGTCTTCCTCTGAGGTAAAATGCTCGAAGACTAACCAGAGCAAATAAGCAGCACCGAGGAGTTCAAATTGCCAAAACTTGACCACCCACGTTGCCGTCAGAATCAGACTAATCCGCAGAACGTAAGCTACCCCTAAGCCAAAGTTCAGCGCCTGTCGCTGGATTTTTTTGTCTTCTAAACCTTGAGCGATTGTTGCCAGCGCGATCGCGTTATCGGCTGAGAGCACTGCTTCGAGAGCGATCAGAATCAGCAGGACTAAGGGGGCTTCTATTCCTAGATTGAACGGTAAGTTAAAAACTTGATCCAGCATTAATGAAATGAATAATGATTTCGACTATGGACGAGGGCGTAAGCTGCTCTTGCTCGGCAACTGTGACCCTTCTGTTAACTAATCTTAACGTGTTGACCGAAATTTCTGCCGAAAACGGAGCAATAGCCAGTAGACTAAAGGTCATATTGATGTCTAATTAGGAGCTTGTAAACCATGTCCCTTTCAGATACCCAAGTTTTCGTCGCTCTCGTCGTAGCGCTCATTCCCGGTATCTTAGCCTTCCGTCTAGCTACGGAACTCTATAAGTAGTTCTCATTCTTAATCGAACCGGGAATTGGGACATATAAGGGGTGCGACGTCAACCCTTATCTTGTAGATACAGATACGGTTTGAGTCGCCCCCCTGATATTCCGGATAATTGCAGTAAAATGCTGTAGGTTATCTGTCTGTACACACCTACAGATGCTCCCGGCAGTTGGTAGCACGGTAACTGAATGGTTAGTGCTAGTGTATCGGGTAATTTGCAGCGTGCTATTTACGAAAGTACCGATCGTGATGATAACGGGAGTCTTCAGCAAGTTTTTTTTGAGATGAATGCAATCCCAACCCCTCGACCAACTCGGCAACCTCTACCAACCCGCCGCAGGGTTACTCGCCAAGAACGTCGTCCTCGGCGGCATTCCTACTCCGTCGTTGCTGGTGAAATTACAGCTAAGTTAGTGGTAAATGTAATTCTTTGTACTGCCGCGATCGCTGGATTGGCGCAACTGTTGCCCTATCATTTTTCCCAAAGAGCGAAGTTACAAGAAGTACGCGCTGAAGTGAAACGCACCCAAAGCCGTGTCAAGAAACTCCGCAATGACTTCGGCGAAGCCTTTGATCCGGCACAAGCTAGACAAGTTATGCAAGATCAAAGTTATCGGGTTGATCCAAATCAGCGTCAGGTCGTCTGGGAAGATCGACGTCGTATGCCCGATAACTAAATAACGATCAAGTTTCCTGGGATAGTACACAAAGGATAATTCGAGTTTAAGCGGTTAACGGATCGAGCAACTCGCTCATCCAGGTTTCAACTTTCCGGCGTAGACGACCTGAGGTTCCTGATACAGGGAGTTGAGAGAGAGCGCGTTGATAGTCAGCGATCGCGCAGTTCCAATCTCCCCGTAGATGATAGGTACGACCTCGTTCGGCATAGATGTGGTTTTGTAGGCATCCCAAAATTAAAGCCAAGTCGAGGTTTTCTATGGCGAGGTCATAAAGCCCCAATTCCCGAAAGGTGATGGCTTGGTTAACCCAAGTGCGAACATTACGCGGATTGAGATCCAATGCTTTTTCATAATCCGCCAGGGCTTTAGCTAATTGTCCCATGGCAGCATAGTAATTGCCGCGATTATTGTAAGCACTGTCCAATTCAGGATTGAGTTGTAAGGCTCGGTTGTAATCGTCTAAGGCTTTTTGACGCTGACCCATTTGGAAGTAAATCAAGCCCCGATTGTTATAGTCAATGGCATGGGTAGGATGATGTCTAATTGCCTGACTCAAAAGCGCGATCGCACTACTGTACTCTCCCTGTTTGGCTTTGCGTTGTGCGCCGGTGCGTAGACTTTTAATCGAAAGGTGGTCTGGGGTTCGAGGTGTCAGTTTAATCGGGGGTAAAGGCTGGGGTTTGCGGCGGGACATGGGAATCCATTGTCTATTCTCTTCATCGCCTTTGATAAATACATGAGTGTTCATAATCGTCCTCCAACAACACCTGCGGTCTATCTACAATCAACCTTAAGTCTGGCTGCACCCCGCGAGTTGGTGTCGGTGTGTCACTTCCTGAGGCGTCTTTACTCCTCTTCATAATCACCAGCCAACCCAACGTATTGATGTTCTATGAGAAATCTACAGCACAGCTTAGCTGCTTTCCTGAAATCTTAGTGAATGAAGCTGAGTCATTCCCTCTATCCTGAGTGTTGTTCACTCCGCTAGCTGTGTGAACCTACAAAAATTGGCACAATCGGACACGAGTTCATATAGCTGGCGATCGCACTGAAATCTTTATTGCCATCTGGCGATGCTCTGTCTCCCAACCTTACCGGGCTAACGGTAACGCGCCAGAAATCTGCAATGTT
Organism: Coleofasciculus sp.; assembly: GCF_046565525.1. Taxonomy (NCBI): domain Bacteria; kingdom Bacillati; phylum Cyanobacteriota; class Cyanophyceae; order Coleofasciculales; family Coleofasciculaceae; genus Coleofasciculus; species Coleofasciculus sp. The sequence goes on from NZ_JBKHUP010000040.1 coordinate 55,955, forward strand.
TCTTTACATTCCCCGGCAAGTGATTGTCTAGTCTAACCCATCTATTAAGGATGTCCAGTCTAGAAGGTGGTAAAATGCAACCAAAGTAACTGATTGGTTTGGGTTGGGATATCATTAAGGACACTCAAAATATGGCAACGGCAACAGCATTACAGGATGCTCCTGACGTTAGTGCGGATAATTATTTAGTGGTAGGCTTAGCCACCTGCTTCTTGAAACAAGAGGGTGAAGTTGAGGAGGTAAAAATCCTGGAACCGATTCCTTCAGCGGCTCTGGAGGCAATTCTCAAAGGAATTCCAACGTCTTATTCCATGGCGCGTGGCACTACACTGGGCGAGGTTATCAGTGGTGACACCCCAGAAAAACCGCCTGAATTTCCCGTCGAGGCTCATTTTTGCGATGATTTTATCGTCCGCGCGATCGCAGCCGCTCGCACGTACAAAACTCGTCCGGAGGCACAATCCCACATTCCTCCTGGTACAATGCGCGATGATTTCAATTACTCCATCGAACGCAAGCGGGTGCTGAATCAGATACGAGTTGTGCGTAAGGAAGACGACGTTAAACAGCACGAATACACTCACAAAGTTCTTTAACCCAAACGACGATGCTAAAACTTTATGGTGGCTCCCGCAGTCGGGCGTCAATTGTCCAGTGGTATTTAGAAGAACTGGGCGTTCCCTACGACTATGTGCTGTTGGATATGCAAGCCGGGGAACATCGCCAGCCGGATTATCTGGCGATTAATCCCATGGGTAAAGTCCCAGCTATTGTGGATGGGGATTTCCCACTTTGGGAGTCGGGGGCAATTTTGCTCTACCTGGCTCAAAAATATGGCAACCTGAACGGATTGGAAGAGCAAGCAACCATAGCTCAATGGATTTTGTTTGCCAATGCGACCCTTGGTCCGGGAATTTTTGTGGAGGCGAGTCGAGAGCGGGAAATGCCGAAATTGTTTCCCCCGCTTGAGCAACGTTTACAAAATCAACCGTTCTTGTTGGGAGATCAGTTTAGCGTGGCTGATGTGGCGGTGGGAGCGTATTTGAGTTATATCCCGATTATGTTACAGCTTGACCTGAGCGAGTACCCAGCTATCTCACACTATATCAAGCGCCTTGGTGAGCGATCGGCATTTAAGAAAACGATTGGTGGACGCAGCTAAGAAGATAAAGCATCATTCTTAATCTGGCGGTGCAAGATCTGAGAAACTAAGGAATGGACGCGCTTACATCCGCAACGGATGAGAGAAACATCCTGTGTTTCGGAGTCTAGGGGCGACCCGTCCCTTGCACCAATTAACAACCGTATTCACCCAATTTGATCGGGTCGCCCTCTACTCAACCCCCTGTGTCAGAAACTGTTTCTTGAGGGTTTAACGGAAACCTACAGCAGCTTGCCAAACAAACGCTAGCAGCAAGAAAAAGACAGGGATGACCGGGAGAACATCTACGATAGGGTCAAAGATAGAATAAGCTTCAGGCAATTTCGCCAACAGCATGGCTGCTTCCATAGTTAAGTCTTCCTTTCTAAGCGAATTTTCAGAATTGAAATGGATCTTAACATGAACTGGGTTACAACTGAGCTAGCTTCAGGGGGTAGGTTGGGTCTAGGGAAGAGACCCAACCTACAAATCTAAACCTGAGCTGTTGCCAATTCAGCTTCAGCCGCAACTGGATAAATGCTCACTTTCTTGCCAGATTTACCCTTTCTCTCAAACGTCACCGTACCATCAATTAGGGCAAATAGAGTATCATCTTTGCCGCGACCGACATTGGTACCGGGGTGAAATTTAGTGCCACGCTGACGCACCAAAATGTTACCAGCTTTGACAACTTGACCGCCAAAGCGTTTAACTCCTAGCCGTTTGGCATTAGAGTCACGACCGTTACGGGTACTACCTGTACCTTTCTTATGAGCCATAGTCTCCTCTTATTTTAATCGTGTGAGTGGATTCCTATTCTTATTCTGAAGCAGTTTCAGATGTTGCTTCAGGTGCTGACTCCTCCGCCTCAGTTGCCATTACTTCTACAGGAGTCTCAGAAGTCGGTGTTTCTGGGGACTCAGTGCTAGTAGCCGCTAACACTGAACCATTCAGACTGATAGCATCAATCATCAGGCGGGTAATTTCCTGGCGATGTCCCCGCTTTTTGCGGGTTTTCTTCTTCGGCTTCATCTTGTAGACTAGGATTTTGCGATCGCGAAAATGTCGCATCACCGTGCCTTCAACTGTCGCTCCATCAACCCAAGGCTGACCGATGGTGACGTCACCATTATTCTCAACCAGCAAAACCCGTTCAATGGTGACTTTCTCCTCAGGTTCAACGGGTAGGAGTTCAATGTCGTAAAAGCGACCGGGTTCAACTCGGATTTGTTTTCCGCCTGTCTCAATAATTGCGTAACTCATGGGATTGTCCTTAAATGTAGCCGTACAGGTAGCTAGCTCATTGGTGAGTTGGGATTGACGCATTGGGTAGTCAGGATGACTATTTTCCCATTCGTCCCACTGCTGTAGAGAGGCGATGAATCGCTAGCTCTCTATGGGTTTGAGTAGCATTTGGTATATCTCGACCTGATCCGAGCAAGAATATACACGCAATTAACTATCATCCATCATTAGCTGATGATATGTCAATGAATATTCATTTTTTATACTGCATAGGCAAAAACATCATGTATTTCCTGGGCTGTACCCGGTTATAACGACAACTTGCTATTAAAGTAAATATAATGCTTTTTCATAACCCATATATTTTTTTATAATAAAAGGCTTCCTATTTTTTTGAAAACTTAGCACTATTCTCAAACAACTCAATAGTATTGAGAATATTTATAGCTGAACTATAGGATTCTTCTAATAATTCATTCTCCTCTTCTGGGGTATCTACTAAGTCATCCGCTAATAATCGGATAGAACCGATCATGGAATTGAGCATGGTTCGGACTTCGTGAGATGCTTTAATTAAAGCAGGATTCGTTGTCCGTTTAGCTTGAGGATGTTCAGCAAATTGCATCTGGTACAACCGTGCGTAGTACCCTCCTTTGCGTAAAAGTTCGTCATGTTTCCCGACTTCCATGACACATCCTTTCTCTAAGACGGCAATTTGATCAGCGTTTTGCACAGTTGAAAGGCGGTGAGCAATAACTAGAGTTGTGCGATCGCGACTTAATTCCTCCAGCGCTTCTTGTACCAGACGCTCAGAAACCGTATCTAATGCACTCGTGGCTTCGTCCAGAATCAAGATATCCGGATTTTGCAAAAGAGCGCGAGCAATGGCAAGACGCTGACGCTGTCCTCCTGATAATAGCACCCCGCGATCGCCAATCATCGTCTTAAACCCCTTCGGGAGTTGTTCAATAAATTCTAAGGCATTTGCCCGTCGCGCTGCTTCAATTACGTCTTTTTCAGAAGCATCCGGTCGAGCATAAGCAATATTATCGTGAACCGAGGTATTAAACAAAAATGTATCCTGGCTGACAATTCCCATATTATTACGGAGACTTTTGATATCAAACTCCCGTAAATCGATTCCATCTAGGGTAATACTCCCCTCTATGGGGTCATAAAATCGTGGTAATAAATCAGCTAATGTTGACTTGCCGGCACCCGACGATCCCACTAACGCTAATGTTGTACCATGAGGTAAGTATAAATCAACATCTTTTAATATTAACTTGTTCGGTTGAGTCGGATAGGCAAAGGATAGCTCATGAAAATGAATCCCTTCTTTTAAGGGATGGTAAGATTGAGAACCTGGGTTCATAAAGGGCTTATTATCCTGGCGCAAGAAGTCATGTGCCACTTCCACACTGGCAGAACTATTTGCCAAGGAACCCCTCGCTTTGTTTAACTGAGAAATTAAAGGTAAAAGCCGTTGCAGTAAGACGAGAAAACTAAGTAATACCGCCGATAGAGCCTCTATCTGACTGGCAAAAAATATTCGTCCCATAAACACAATTCCCAGCAAACCGATAATGCTAGTCACTTCACCAACGGGTCCTATTGCCGCATTGTTTGCCTGAGATTGAAAATCTGCCTTTTCGCGATCGCGAATTAGCTTTCGGATTCTCTGATACTCTCTCTCATCATTACCGGTAGATTTAACGAGTCTAATTCCGCTTAAAGTTTCTAGCACGGCAATCGAATAAGCTTTTGACAGACTTGATAGCTGCTTACCAAATATCTTGGCACGACTAATCGAATATTGATTGACTACAGCTACAATAGCCACTAAAACTGTTGAAGCTAAAGTCAATTGCCAAGAAAGAGCCAGTAACAAGGCGAGAAATACTAAAGCATTCGTTACGGTCACCATCATATTTAATAGGGTACTGACCTCGCCAGCGGCTCGACCAATTTCTGTACCCAGGCGATTCACTAGATCACCAACTTTCATGCGAGAGTAAAAATCTATATCTACATCGAGTAATAATTTTACTCCTGCTTCACGTAAATCACATGTAATTCTGCGTCTTAACGAACTGGAGGCTAATGTACTGGCATAATTAGAAATATTTTTTAAAGTAATTAGTCCCACAATAGCTCCCGCCATCGCTATCAGCCGATAATTTCCCTGTAGGTTATTAAAGGGTGACATAATCGCCTGAAGAATTGGCGGACCATTTTTTAAATCTAAATCTATACCTAAGAGATTTAAAATGATCGGAGCGATTAGGGCTGTACCAATACCGTTAAACAATCCACCCGATAGTCCCAACAGAACTGTTGTCGTAACTCGTACTGGATATCGTCTAAGAACTTTTGATAATAAATTGGAAGCCATAGAGTTTTATTTTTTTAGTCTATTCAATATTTAAAGCTATAATTTATTAATAACTTCAGATAGTATGTCTGCCATTTTGTCTATACTGTAACATTCTATGCACCTTTGTCTAGCCTTTTTTCCTCGCTCATTGGCGTCTTGATAGTTTTGGAATATCCACCGAATTTTATCAGCAATTTGTTCAGGAGAACTGGCATCAACCAGATAACCCGTGTCTCCTAAAATTTCCGGAATGTCGCCAACGCGCGTCGATAAAATTGGCTTGCCCATTGCCATCGCATCAGTTAGTTTTAAGGGAAACTGAGCTTTAGCGGCTGGAGTATCTCGCTGAGGAACGACCACAATATGAGCCGCTGCAACGACTTCAGGCATTGCTGAAACAGGTAACCTTGGTAGCTTGATAATCCAATGTCCCCACTTTTCCATAAGTTGATGGTCATAATCATCGTATGGACTACCCCCAACAATTACAAGCCTTAAGTCAGATTCATTTAATTGATCGAGTGCGAGCAAAACATCCTCTACACCTTTATAAGGTCGTGGCGCTCCTGGAAACATGATAACTCGATAGTTAGACAGATTATATCGTGTTCTACTCGTTTCTGGATTATACTGACTGGGATCGAATACTGTAGTATCTTTGCCCTGAGGGAGATATACACCACCAAAACGTTCTTGCATGAAATGGGTGTGAGTTGTGATTACATCAGCTTGGGAAACTAAGCCTTCTGTCAATCTTAAATAAACAGGATGATTCGGATTTCTGAGAGCGCCTTCAGGTTTGAGAATATCTCTAGCGAATTGTTTTAAGCTAGGACGATATGTCCAGTCATCGCCTCCGTACCAACTTAACTCCCAATCGTCTATATCTAGTAGAACAGGACATCGGGTTTTAAACTTTTGAATGAGGGCAACACCAAAGCTGGTTGGTTTTAATTTACTGGCATAAATAATATTTCCTTGGATATGTTTAATTAAATTATTGACTGAAATAATAAATTTTGGGTAATTATAGGCTGGAATTGTAACAATCGGAATTTCTGGCGGCGGACTATCTTGACGCTGCTCGTGGGGAACAAATCCGATAACTTCAACTTCATAATCAAGTTTTTGCAGAGCTTTATACAATAAAAATGGTCGAACGGCTCCGCCCCACCTGCCAGATCCACTGCTCGATAAGTCACTGACAACTAATGAAATTTTCCGCTTTGGTTTCGATGATTTGCTTTTTTTTAACTGATCCACTGTAGTCGTCCCATTTGCCGTTCATCCAATACACGATTGATATAACTACGTTCTTCATCAGTAACTTTATAGTCAGAAAGCATCGTAGTAACCAACTGAAGATACTCCAAACGACTCAATTGACCCGTATCGAGAATCCGATCAACAATTTGGGCGATCGCGGGACTAGAGGGGCGTTGAACAGTTCCTGCCATGGGCGGTTAGTCGTTGTTAGTGGTGACCTATACTCTTGACTTACGATAGCCTAGTTAACCGAGGTTCGTCATCTAAAGCTGAGTAAGCGGCAGTAGAGATAGGATGAAGGTTCAAGGCTTCCTTCGTAGCTCCATTCTAATCTAATGCCTATTCAGAATGTCGGCATAATCAGACGATTTGCCATTGAGGTGGTTTATCTCTAAATACGGAAAATGATTGATAACAGACTTTTGTGAGGAGAAACGATTCAATATGCAAGTCCATAGACTACCAGCCCTTTCGGATAACTATATCTTTTTGCTCCATGAACCCGAACAGAACATTGCAGCTGTCGTTGATCCAGCCGAGGCTCAACCTGTATGGCAGCATCTGGAAAAACTGGGTGCAGAGTTAGTAACAATTTTTAACACTCATCATCACTGGGATCATGTGGGTGGAAATCGAGAGTTAATCCAGCGATACCCTGAGGTGTGTGTCTATGGCGGAACCCAAGATCGGGGCAGAATTCCGGGACAACAGGTATTTTTACAAGAGGGTGACCAGGTTCAGTTTAGCGATCGCGCGGCTGAGGTCTTTTTTGTTCCCGGTCATACTAGCGGGCATATCGCTTACTATTTTCCCCCTGTCACCAGCGATGAAGTCGGTGAATTATTCTGTGGCGACACCTTATTCGCCGGAGGATGTGGCAGACTTTTTGAAGGGACACCCACACAGATGGTTGATTCCTTGAGCAAGCTACGAGCTTTACCAGACAATACTCGTGTCTGGTGCGCCCATGAATACACCCTAAAAAATCTCAAATTTGCCCGAACCGTTGATCCCAACAACCCAGACCTCCACAGCCGATATATTGACGTTGAAGCGGCTCGTCGGCGCTTAGAGGCAACAGTACCCTCCCTACTGGGCGTCGAAAAACTGACGAATCCCTTTTTGCGCTGGGAACAACCCACACTCCAAGAAGCTGTGAACAGTACAGAACCAGTACAAACCTTTGCCCGGTTGCGGGGGATGAAGGATCAATTTTAACCCAGGGTGTAGAGACGCGCCATGCTACGTCTCTACACGAATCCCAAATTTTCGTATAATTGGAGTTCTGAGTAAGCATCATATAGTCTAAGTTAAGCAGCCCGTACCCAAAAAAGACAATGGCAAAACGTGTACAGTTAGTTTTAAATCAAGACGTTAGGAAGCTAGGCAAAACTGGCGAACTGGTGGACGTCGCTCCTGGCTATGCTCGTAATTATTTGATTCCCCATGGCATTGGAACCTTAGCCACTGCTGGCATTCTCAAGCAAGTTGAGCGGCGCAAAGAACAAGAGCGACAACGTTTACTCGAAGAAAAGCAGCAAGCTGAAGCCCGTAAGACGGCATTAGAAACCATTGGTCGCTTTACCATCCGTAAGCAAGTGGGTGAACAAGAGGCAATCTTTGGTACAGTTACGGCAGCCGATGTAGCAGAAGCCATTCAAGCAGCGACGAACCAAGAGGTAGATCGTCGGGGAATCACGCTTCCCGATATCAGCAAGCTGGGTTTCTATAAAGCTCAAGTCAAACTGCATCCAGAAGTTACGGCGGTTATAGAAATTCACGTTGCCCCGATGTAGAGACGTAGCATGCTACGTCTCTACTCCGGATATAGGGGCGGGTTTTACCGGAGAAATTGGGTTTAAAGCCCCGTCCTTATAGGACGGCTTCAAAAACTGTGGTATGATTACGTCAAGTAAC